>JBJOHQ010000310.1:0-10147 GCA_046047595.1 Planctomycetota bacterium
CGTCCGAACGCTGCTCAAACGTCCGTGCGAGGTGCGACGAAACATCCTCGCGGAGCCCCCGGAAAAGCTCCGCGTAGGCCTTCGCCACACGCTTCGGTGTCTCGATGATGCCCTCGCGATCTGGGTCCTCGCCAATGGCGATCAGAATCTCGCGAACCGCGCGCGCAATGCGCGGCTGGTCGACTTCGCCCGTGAGTGGACGCGCATGCACCTTCGAAGATGCGCTGCCGCCACCGCCGCAGCCGCAATCGCCGTGACCATCGTCATGGACATCATCTTGGCCCTCGTTCCCGAGGTGATGCGTGTGCGAAGCCAAGTGCAGTGCTGCGTTGTGAGCGATCATGGTGCCTCCGCCCGCGTATCACGCGAGCGGGAGGAAATCGCAGACGACTTGGGTCTAGATGCACCCCGAGCCTTAAACTCGTCGATCTCTGCGCACCGCGTGGGCACCGAACGCGGTCTGCCCGCACGGGCCGAAGGCCTCAGTTCCCCGCCGTCCTTCTCCCACGACGCTCACTTGAACGCGTCGTCGGCGGCCTGCTCGATCTTCTTGTTGTAGTCCTCAACCTTGTCCTCGAGGCGATGCGCCGCTTCCATCGCCTTTCCATATGCGGACCTTGCGGGCGGCCGCGTCCCGTCGTCTGGCGGCGCCGGAGCGGTTGCCGCAGGCGGAGTCGCTGCGGCCGAAGTCTCAGGCTCGATTTCTGCGTCACCCGTGTACCCGCAGCCCGAGAGCAGGAAAGTCCCGCCCACAACAGCAGATGCGGCAGCGCGAACAATCGCCCGAGCGGGGCGCAGGTGGCCGAACTTCGCGATTCCCAAACTCACTTCACGCCGTGATTCATGGTGCACGTTGCCTCCAGTCTGAACCCAAAGTTCGAACCCGCAATCCAAGCCCAAAGTCCAAGCCCACGCTGAACCCAAGACGAACTCAAGACTCGCGCCCCGAGCGACCTACTGCCGATGCTAGCATCTCGGCCCACTTCCCCGAAGGAACCAAAACTGGGAACGACGTCAAGAACAACGTCAGGAACGACGTAAGGAACGACCACAGATGAAGAATCTCTTCGCAACGATTGGCGGCCTCGCCGCTCCCCTCGCAACCGCCCTCACTTTCGCAATGACTTCCACCAGCGCTCTCGGTCAAGTCGATTACACCACCATTCCTCCCGATCCATCGGAAGTCGAGCAATCGCTCGCCGCTCTGAAGGTTGACCTCGCGAAGGCGATCGAACTCGCGGAAGCAGCCGTCCCCGGCAGCACCACGATCGACGCGCGCGCCATGCTCGTCGAGCCGATCATGTACGAAGTCACGATCGCGAGCGGTGGTTTCGCGAAGAAGGTCACCGTGAACGGCGCGACTGGCGCGGTCAGCGCCCCGACGCTCACGATCGCGAGCGCGGTGAAGGCCGCCCTTGCGAAGCACGACGGATCCGTCCGGAGCGCGACGTTTGATTTCTCCGCCGACCCCGCGACCGCGACGGTCATGATCTACAAGGGCGGCAAGGCGTTTGAAGTCGTCGTGAACGCGGTCGACGGCACCGTCATCTCCGACACCGAGAAGCCACGCCTCCCAGGTGAAGCGTTCACGGCCGAAGTTCAAACGATGCCCGTCAATACGCCAGAGGGCACGATCGATCTCAAGTACGTCGATCTCGTCGAAGGCACGGGCGAGATGCCTGCTGGTCCGCAAGCGACCGTCAAGGTGCACTACTCGGGCTGGCTCGTCGATGGCACGAAGTTCGACTCGAGCGTCGATCGTGGTCAACCGGTTGAATTCCCGCTCGGCGGCGTCATCAAGGGTTGGACCGAAGGCGTCGGCACCATGAAGGTCGGCGGCAAGCGCAAGCTCATCATTCCGTACCAACTCGCATACGGCGAGCGCGGCCGCCAAGGCGCGATTCCGCCGAAGGCAACGCTCATCTTCGACGTCGAACTCCTCGGCATTCCAAGCCAAGGCGCAGCTGGTCCAGGCGCCGCTCCTGCCGCTGGAACCGCCGCTCCGAAGAAGTGATGCGAAGTGACGTGAGGCGACGCGAATTCGGAAGAAGCGCGCCGCTCCAAACGCTATCTCAAAATGAAACACGGCCCCGTTCGCGCGGGGCCGTGTCGTTTTTCATGCTGCGTTGCGTTCGCTGCGCTGCGTTCACTGCACTGCGTTCGCTGCGCTGAGTTCACGACACTCGTCGCGCCACAATGCACACTCACTGCGCAATCACGGCATAGCGCGCTTCAATCGCGAGCACTTTCGCAAGGCGCTTCTCATGTCGCGCTTCATGCGTGTACTCAGCCGCGAGATACGCGCGCACCATCTCGGTCGCAACCGCCGTGCCAACCGTGCGTCCGCCGAGTACGAGCACATTCATCGCATCGTGTTCGACGCCTTGGTGCGCGGAATACGTGTCGCTGCAGTTTCCCGCGCGCACGCCAGGAATCTTGTTCGCAGCGACGCTCGCGCCGATACCTGAACCGCAGAAAAGAATGCCGCGATCAATCTCACCGCTCACCACGGCGAGGCCAATTTTCTCGGCGTAATCGGGGTAATCGACGGCGTCCGTCGAATGCGTTCCCAAGTCAATGACTTCATGACCCAACGCTTCGACTTCTTTCTTCATCGCTTCCTTCAACGGGAAGCCTGCATGGTCGGAAGCAACCGCGATCTTCATCGCACACCTCCGCCGCGCACGCGCGCGAGCGAACGACGCGCCGCGTCGGCGACATTCTCCGCGGTGAAACCGAAGTGTTTCGCGACATCCTTCGCAGGAGCACTCGCGCCGAAACTCGTCATGCCGACGCATTCGCCATCGAGTCCTGCGTAACGATCCCAACCCATCGTGCTTGCCGCTTCGCACGTCACGCGCGCGCGCACCGCACTTGGCATCACCGCGTCGCGATACGCCGCATCTTGCGAATCGAAGAGTGCCGTGCACGGAATCGAAACGACGCGTGCCTTGATGCCTTCTTTCGCGAGGATTTCCTGCGCTGCCAACGCAAGATGCACTTCGCTACCCGAACCGATCAAGAGCACATCAGGCGTACCGCCTTCCGCTTCCGACAACACATACGCGCCCTTCAAACAACCATCTTCCGAGGCAAATCGCGAGCGATCAAGAGTCGGAAGATTCTGCCGCGTCAGCGCGAACACCGCCGGATGATGCGTGAGTTGCATCGCCGCGCGCCAACATGCAATGACTTCATTGCCATCACACGGACGGAAGACATGCATCCCCGGAACCGCGCGCAAACCAACGAGTTGTTCAATCGGTTGGTGCGTCGGTCCATCTTCACCGACGTAAATCGAATCGTGCGTGAAGATGTGGAGCGCGGGCAACTCCATGATCGAACTCAGGCGAATGCTGCCGCGCGCGTAATCACTAAAGATGAGGAAGCCCGAGCCGTACGCGCGCAACCCTGACAGCGTCAGACCGTTGACGATCGCCGCCATCGCGTGCTCGCGAATACCAAAGTGCAGATTTCGGCCGCCAAATGAGCCCTTTTGGAACGCGCCCGCGCCATCAAAGGTGAGCAGCGTCTTCGTACTTGGTGCGAGGTCCGCGCTGCCACCAATCATCCATGGCACGTTCTTCGCGATCTGATTGAGCACTTGCCCCGAGGTATTGCGCGAGGCGTTGCCCTTCGCGTCCGCTGGATATGGCTTGAGATCCTTGTCCCAACCTTCGGGAAGCCCGCGCGCAAGCATCGTCTCGACTTCCGCCGCAAGCCACGGATACGCCTTCGCGTACGCCTCAAATCGCGTCTTCCACTCGGCACTCGCCGCTGCGCCGCGCGCGCCGAGTTTCTCGGTGAAACGCTCCTTCACACCGTCTGGCACGAGGAACTTCGCGTCTTCAGGCCAACCGTACCCGCGCTTCGTCGCCGCGATTTCCGCGTCACCAAGCGGTTCACCGTGCGCGCTCGCCGTGTCTTGCTTCTTCGGCGAACCAAATCCGATGTGGCTATCGACAATCACAAGTGTCGGTCGATCCGCCGAACGTTCCGCCGCGCGATACGCGCGCAGAAGCGACGGAATGTCGTTCGCGTCACCGACGCGGAGCACGTTCCAGCCGTAGCCCATGTAGCGCGTAGCGACATCATCGGAGTACGCAAGATCCGTTGAACCTTCGATGGTGATGCGGTTGAAGTCGTAAATCCAGCAGAGGTTCGAGAGTCCAAGGTGACCCGCGAGGCTCGCCGCTTCGCCCGAGATTCCTTCCATCATGCAGCCGTCGCCGCAAATCGACCACACGCGGAAATCAAAGAGCGGATAGCCCGGACGGTTGTAACGCGCGCCGAGCCACTTCGAGGCCATCGCCATACCAACGCTCGTCGCAAGACCTTGCCCGAGCGGGCCCGTCGTCGTTTCGATACCCGTCGTCAGGTGCGACTCGGGGTGACCCGGACAACGCGAACCAAGTTGGCGGAAACGCTTCAGGTCATCGAGCGTCAGCGTCGGTTCACCCGTGAGATGTCCGTGTTGATCCGCGCGCTGCACATCCGCGAGGTAAAGCAGCGAGTAGATCAACATCGACGCGTGACCATTCGAAAGCACGAAGCGATCGCGGTTCGCCCACAACGGGTTCGCGGGGTCGTAGCGCAGAATGTCTTGCCAGAGCGCGTAGGCGACTGGCGCAAGGGCCATCGGCGTACCTGGGTGGCCGGAGTCCGCGGCTTGCACGCCGTCCATCGACAGCGTGCGAATCGTGTTGATCGCGAGATTGTCGATCTCGGGAGTTCCAATTGGGGTACCGGCGTTCTGAACGGGGAAAGCAGTGGCGGATGCGGTGGTCAACGGAAGTCCCTTCGGAAGCGGAGCGGTCACAAACGACAGTTCACTCGTCGCGGCCTCGTATCGACCAGATGCCATTCGCTCGGCACCCTTTTCGCGACGACGGAGAGGTTCCGATGGTACGGCGTGGGAACGGGCCCGTGGACGCGCGGCGACTTGCAGCGAGCCCCGACCGCTCGGTTTCTTTCATCCCCCACCCCCACGACGGCCGATCCCTCTTCTATGCCTTTCACATTGAAGAGCGCACGAATCACCCTTCCCGCAGTTCTCCTCCTCGCCTCGTGTGCGTCCACGCCAAGCGCGGTTGAGACGCCGAGCGCAGGATCAGCCTCGCGCCCCGCGCTCGGTATGGTCGGCCCAGCTCGGCCAGAACCTGCCGCAACGCAGGACGATTCGCAGGGTTCGGACAGCTCCTTCGCTGGGAAGCCCGGCGATATGCAGGACTCTTCCTTCGCGGGAAAGCCAGGGCAAGACGACCCGAACGCGATGACGCCCTCCGGTGCTGGCTACAACCAACGCCCGGGTGAACTCCGCCCACAGATGGGCGGCGGCGACATCCACTACCACAATCACTTCTACGGGAACGCGGGCTATTCCGCGCCCGTCTACGGCGCACCTGTGCAGAACGGCCATCTCGGCTCGTACAACGTCGGGCATATGCAGGCCCCGCTCGGAACCGGCGGCGGCGGCGCGGGTTGGTACGGACCGAACTACGAAACGGGTCCAACCGGACTTCGCCAGGGCTACGGCACGTTCCGAGGCGGCAACAACTGGAACGGTTGGGGAGGCTGGGGCGGCTACGCGAACGGCGGCTTCAATGGTTGGACGGACTGAGGGCTAGACGCACTGAGGGCTGGACCGACGCGGGCTAGACCGACGAGGGCTTGGACCGACTGAGGGCTAGACCGAAGAAGAAGCAGTCCTCAAGTTGGTTCGACGAGTGCCAACATGCGCGCTGCCTGACGCACCGCGCAACCCGTCGATGTTGATGAGCCGAACTTGAACTTTCACCAAACGCCGAGCGACCGCGGAATCCGACCCGCGGTCGCTTTCGTTTTGTCGCGGGAATCCTGAAGCGTGAATTCTGTAACCCGAATTCCGTAACCCGAATTCACGCCCCCCAACCAAGGAGGACGAGCGACAGATCGCTCGCGCCAACGACGCCATCGTGATCGATATCCGCGCGACGCATCGCTCGATTTCCTCGATCAGTCGCGCCCCATTCGGCAAGCAGCAGCCCAAGATCCGATGCGCCCGTCACTCCGTCGCCGTCGAGGTCACTCGGGTCAGGCGACTCCACCGTCACGCGCGTCCTGAGTGCGACGGACTCGAGCGTCGATGTCTGACCGCTCGGCCAATGCACGCGAACCGTGTCCGCAACCGAGCCCGTGGGAAAACCAAAATGAACCAGCGGCTCCGCACTCGAGTGAAATCCACTGCCCGAGTGCACCCAACGTCGATGGGTCACTCCGTCGACAACGCACTCGACCACCGCGCCGAAGCCATGCGGCGCGTTGCGCACGGTGGCCGACGCTCGCAAATCCAACACCAACCACGGCCGCCCACCGTTCGCGGTCACGGTCTCGTTTCGAAACAGTTTCAGCGGGCCACTCGTCACAAAGACGAGGAGATCGAGATCGCCGTCGCGGTCGTAATCGAGCGTGACCACCGATCGCGCATCGGCGGCGAGAGCAAATCCTGTTTCCGCGCCGAGCCGCTCAAAACTCACTTGGCCGCGCGCAGCACCAGGCGGCGTGTCGCCTTGGTTTCGAAAGATGTACTCCGGCTCATTCGCCCACTCACTCGCGTTGCGACCATTGACCTCGACGATGTCTTCCCAGCCATCGTGGTCGAAGTCTGCAGCCATCGCGCCCCAACCCCAGCCTCCGTCGTCACAACCACTCAGGGCAGCACTCTCCGTCATCAACCCCGCGCCTGCGTTCATGTAGAGCGCGTTGCCGTTGAGATCGCCTTTCGGAGGGATCGCTGCGTGAATACTGGTGACGTAGTAGTCGGGCGTTCCACTTCGATCAAAATCCCCGACGCACGCGCCCATGCCGTTGCGATCGAGTCCGAGCGCGAACTCACTCGTTGCCTCGACAAACGGCAGCGCTGCGTCGCGTGTGTTTCGCCACGCACGACTCGTTTCAAAGTCGGCCGCGAGTAGGAGCTCCGGCCATCCATCTCCCGTCGTATCGATGAATGTCGGCTGGAAACCCCAACTGAAAGTCGGATTCAAGTACGCGACGGTCACATCGAGAAACACACCACCATCGTTGCGAAACAAGCGATTTCCAATGCCCGTCGAACTCCAACCGGCGACCGCGAGATCGAGATCACCGTCCAGGTCGTAGTCACCCCACGCAGCGCTATCGCCAACTGCCACGTTTGGTGCGGTAAACGCAAGCCCAACTGTTCCCGCAACCTCAACGAATCGTCCGGAGTCGTTTCGATAGAGGCGATTCTTCCCCGGCTGACCAAGGTTGTCTGTCGATGTGCCGTAACTCGTGACATAGATGTCGACGTCACCATCGCGATCGTAATCCGCACACGACACGCCATTCGCCGCATGCGCCACCGCAACGCCTGCACTTCCCGCCACATTCGTGAACGTGCCGTTTCCATTGTTCTGATAGAGGCGGTCGGCCCCGACGCCCCCTTTCGGAATGAAAATGTCCGGCCAACCATCGCCATTGAAATCGGCGACACCCACACCGCCTTGAAACCATTCGTTGAGACCCGGCACCGCCAAATAGTTTGGTGTGTGCACATAGGCATCGAGGCCGCTCGCGACCGTGACGTCGGTGAATTGGATGTCCGCGCGCGCCGCCGAAGTCGCACTCGCAAGCCCAATACTCACGAAGTGAACCGTGAGAGAACCGACTCGGACCGCAAGCTCTCTGTGCGCGCGCGCACCACGCATCGGCTGAGCAGTGCCTCTGTGATGGTCGTTCGCCACCGTTCGCATCGAACGAAACGTAGCGCGAGATCAGCCGCGGTCGAGCGTGTTTGTTGCGGAAACCTGTGATTCGGAGCCAATCACGTTGTTTCCGTACTGTCCACCATCAGCGTTGCCGCTCGGGTGTTCCGCAATCGGATCATCAAAGAGGACGCGCGTCGGCGGCGTGTCGAGATCTTCAAACTGGTCCGACTTCGCCGCCCAAACGAACGCGGCAAGTGCAGCGCCACCAACAAGAAGCGCGACTGGGAGGGCCACAAAGACGAGTTCCATCAGCGTTCTCCTTCCGCCCGCGGAGGCAGTTCGAACGACGGCAATTGAAGCGCAAGCACGAGCACAGTAAGCCCGCTCAGCGGCATGAGAATCGCTGCAACAAGCGGATTGACGAGCCCCGCGAACGCGAGCACTCCACCGAGTGCGTTGTACGCCACCGATACAACGAGATTGATCTTGATCGCGCCCATCGACGTGCGCGCGCCTTCAAGAAACCGCGCAAGCGGCCGCATGCCTGATGCCGCGAGACAAACATCCGCAACGTAATGCGATGCTTGCGCACCATTGCGCACTGCGACACCAACATCGGCCGCTGCGAGCGCCGCGAGATCGTTCACGCCATCTCCCACCATGACCACGGGCCGCGCGAGGTCAGCGCGTCGCACAAACTCAAGTTTCTCTTCCGGCGAAAGTCCGCCTGCAATGTCGCCACCCGAAAGACCAATCGCACGCCCAACGCCAGCGGCTACCACAGCGTCGTCGCCAGACGCCAACATCACGCGCCAACCGCGCGACTTCAAGAGCGCAACAGTTTCAGCTGCGTCGCTTCGAATCGGATCTCCAATGCCGATGATCGCTTCAACTCGCCCCTGCACAGACACAAGTACTGGCGCGAGCCCCTCGGCCGCATACTGCGCAGCCATCGAGCGGAAGCGCTCAGCGACGACCACATTGCGCGCGTCCATCATGCGCATACTTCCGACGCGCACGAACTTGCCGCTCAGTCGTCCTTCGATACCAAGCCCCGGCGTTTCATAGACATCAACAGCCTTTCCGTCGGCGAACTCCGCACTCGCGTCAAAGGCGCCCACAATCGCGAACGCCAGCGGATGCGTGCTATGCACTTCGAGCGCCGCCGCGAGTGCGAGGACTTCCGCCGATCCTTCGCTTCGAATCACTTTCGAACGCGCCTCGGTCACGGTCCCTGTCTTATCGAGCACGAGCGTTCCTGGCTTCGATGCGCGTTCGAGAATGTCGCCACCCTTCACAAGCACGCCACGTCGCGCGCCCTTGCCAAGCCCCGCGACCACTGCCAACGGCGTCGCAAGTCCAAGCGCACACGGGCACGTCACCACCAACATCGCAATCGCGCGTTCGATCGCCTGCTCACCGCCCAGCGTCGGCCACCACCACACGAGCGTCACCACTGCGGCAACGACGACTCCCACGAGAAACCAACCCGCCATGCGATTCGCCAGTTCCTCAACAGGCGCGCGGCGCAGCGAAGCATCGCGCACAAGTTCAAGAAGTCGCGCCGCACGCGTCTCGGCGCCTGCAACGATGACTTCCACTTCGACTGGCCCAGTGATGAAACGCGAACCCGCATACACCGCGTCGCCATACTCGACACGCACAGGTGCACTTTCACCTGTGAGATGCGACATATCAACATGTGCCGTCATCGTGCGCAGCCGACCATCAGCTGGGCATGTCTCGCCCGCCGTGACCTCCACGCGATCTCCTGGATGAAGCGCGTCGATCGAAACCTCGCGCGCAACACCGTTCGAACCAATGCGTCGCGCCACCGATGGAACAATCGCAAGCAAGAGTTCGACTTGTTCGCGCGCCTTCTTCTGCCTGCTGTATTGGACGAAACGCCCAACAAGGAGGAGAAAGATGAGCATCGAAGCGCTCTCACAATAGATCGAGCCCGTGCCACGAATTGTTGCGACAACTCCCGCACCAACCGCAGCCACAAGCCCGAACGCAACGGGCAAATCCATATGCGGCGTGCGCGTTCGAATCGACGCAAGAGCATTCGCGAGAAAGATCCGACCAGGAAACAGAAGCGCGACAAGCGCAAGCGCGACCGACATCCACTGAAAGAACAGTCGATACGCCGGCGCCATCTCTGAGAAGAGCCCGCCATACAAGGCGAACGCAACGGCCATGGCGTTACTCGCGATCGCACCTGAGATGCCGATTCGCACGAGCCACGCGCGATTCGCCGCGCGCTCGCGTTCCACCGCCGCCGGATCTGCAAACGCAATCAGTTGATAGCCAAGCGAGTCGAATCTTCGCGCGACTTCCGACAACCGTACGAGTGCGGGATTCCAACCGATCCGCACAGTTCCCCGCGCTGAATCGATGCGTACAGCATCGACACCTCGCACGATGCGCGGCATCGC
>JBJOHQ010000311.1:0-4884 GCA_046047595.1 Planctomycetota bacterium
ATTTGGCGTTGATTTGGACGGCGCTCGGCCGGCTCTCGGGTCAGCGGGTCAGCGGGTGTCCCGCAACCTCGCTCGGCCGCTCCGTTGCGACCGAGTCTCATCATAGGGCTTCGCGCGCCCGACGAGAACAGACGCAGCCAAGGTTCGAATCGAAGTTTGTTTGGCGGCGCCGTGTGACCCGAACGATGTTCGCAGTGCGACGGCACAAATCGCAGTTCGTGCTGAGGATCGACCGAAGCCGCGACGAGCGCTTCGCTCGCACTTCCGCATTGCAGCAGCGTTTTCAAGTACCTTCGGGGGACTTCCTTTCCGACGCCCCGCCGACCCAACCCCCGCTGTCGCTCGCAGAACCCATGCGCATCATTGAAGACCCCGCTGAACTCACCGCCCCGGACCTTGCCAACTGCGGCTTTGTCCCGACGATGGGCGCGCTCCACGATGGGCACGGTTCACTGGTGCGACGCGCGACCGCGGACGGTCGACCCGTGGTTGTCTCGATCTTCGTGAACCCGACCCAGTTCGGGCCGAACGAGGATTACGCCCGATATCCACGCACACTCGACAGCGATTGCGCGCTGCTTGAGCCGCTTGGCGTCGCAGGCGTCTTTGTTCCGTCGGTGGAGGCGATCTATCCCGAGGGCCTCGAAGCGTCTCGCGCGGTTGCGGCCGCGCTTCCCCTTCCACAAGTGGCGACCGAGCCTCAACTTGAAGACGCGTGCCGTCCGGGGCACTTTGGTGGCGTCGCACTCGTGGTTGGGCGACTCTTCGACCTCGTGCGCCCGTCAGCAGCCTATTTCGGCGAGAAGGACTTCCAGCAGCTTCGGCTCATCGAAGACATGGTCGACGCCGATCGCGCCCGATTTGGCGCGCTGCGGGTTGTGCCTTGCGCCACGATTCGCGAGCGTGATGGGCTCGCGATGTCGAGCCGAAATCGTTACCTCAAGGCCGAAGAACGCGACGCGGCACTTGCGCTGTCGCGAGCGCTGCAAATCGCGCATTCGGCGCAGCGTGTTGAGACGGCGGAGCGGCTGATGCGCGACACGCTCGAGGCGTTTGGCCTCGAAACCGAGTACGCGGTGGTGCGGGATTCGCGAACGCTGCTTCCAGTGCGCGGATTCGAGCGACCCACGCGCGCGCTGATCGCCGCGCGACTTGGTTCTACGCGATTGATCGACAACGCGGCGATGACAGTCTGGCGCTGAAGCGGGCCGAGCAAGATTCCCCGCGTTTTCGCGTGAAACCCGTGCGCGGGCTGTCATGCGCATCGGAACCCTGCGTTTCCATCGGTACACTTTCACCTCGGAGACAACGCATGCCAAACCTCGGTTCACAGCCCAAATCGCAGTCCAAGTCGCAGTCCAAGTCGCAATCCAAGTCGCAATCCACGAACTCGTTCCTCGCGCGCACACTCGCCCTTGCGATTCCCTCATGCTTGCTGCTTGGCGGCCTCGCGACGGCGTCCGCGTTCGCGCAGAGCGAACCGCAAAAAGAGCCGCAAGGCGAGAAGCCCGCCGCGTCCGATCGTGCCTCGCAGAAGGCTGCTGAGAAGGCCGCGAAGGAGCGCGCGAAGTGGTTCGTGAAACTCGATCGCGACGATAAGGCCGCCACCGATGCTGCCATCGGCTACGCCATGCCCGCGTTCCCTGAGAAGGCCGAGAAGATCGGTATCACCGAAGAGGATGTGTCGAAGTACCGCGGCAAGATCCTCGTGATTCAGACCTTCACCTCACGTACGCCCGCTGGTCTTGCGATCGTTGCGGAGTCGCGCGCGGCGCTCGAGAAGGCTGGATTGAAAGCAGACGAAACGGCGTTCCTCGCCGTGCATACGCCCGAGTCGGCCGACAAAGCGCGCGCAGCGCTTGAGAAGGCGAAACTCGACAAGGACGTACTGATCGACACCGATGGCACGTTCTGCGATGAACTCGGCGCCTACAAGAAGCCGATCACGTTCATCGTCGATCGCCAAGGGAATGTGAAGTACGCCGGCCTCACCGAGATGGGTGTGACTGCTGCGGCGAAGGAACTCGCTGTAGAAACCTTCGATCCAACCGCGGAACCGCGGAAGCGCGAAGAAGCGACTGTGGCGGTGAATGGCGACGTGACGTTCCCAACCTTCACCGAAGCCGTTGGCAGTGCCGCCGATTTGCGCGGCAAAAAGGCTCCTGAATTCGCGGCAGAACGCTGGTGGAACGGCGAACCAAACGTGCGCGGCAAACTCGTTGTCATCGATTTCTGGGCGACGTGGTGCGGCCCTTGCGTCGCAGCGATTCCGCACATGAATGAGATCGCCGTGGCGTATCCGAACGACGTCGCCTGCGTCGGCATCACCGACGAGAGCATGCGCGATCTTGAAGAAGGCGCGCTCAAGCGTCGCTTGAGTAAGAGCGATTTCAAGTACGCCGTTGGCCTCGATACCAAGGCGCGCATGAAGAGTGCTTTCCAAATCCGCGGTATCCCGCACGTCGCTGTCATTTCTTCGGACGGCATCGTTCGTTGGCAAGGACATCCGATGTCGCTCAACCCGAATGTCATGAACAGCCTCGTTGCGGCCAACCGCCAACTCACGCAGAAGGCTGGCGGTAGCACCGACGCGGGCAAGCGTTGGACGAAAGCAAAGCGCTGATTGTCGAGCGAAGTGCTGAGTGCTGAGCGAAGCGCAAAGTATTTGACGAAGCGCTGAACCATCGACAAGCGAACATCCTGTGAACCTCATGCCGCCCGACCTTCGCGTCGGGCGGTATCTTTCGCGACCTATGCCCAAGAAGTCGCCACGCTCCCCGCGCCGAGATTCATCCAAGCCCGCGAAGACTGCGAAGCCCGCCAGCGCAGCCAAGCGCGGCGCGAAGGCACCACGCGCGCGGCGTGCAGGCGTGTGGCGTACTGCGGCGAACAGCGATCGCCATGAGCTCTACGAACTCGCCGTGCAAGAAGTGGTCGCGGAGTGCGACTTCATCGACAAAGCGTGGCGCGCGCATCGTGGACGCCTCGCAACGACGATTCGCGAAGACTTCTGCGGCACCGCGAAAGCGTGCACGGAGTGGGCGCGTCGTCGTCCCACGAATCACGCGATCGGCGTCGATCTCGATCGCTCGGTGATTCTCTGGGGCGAGCGGCGTCACCGCGCGCACTTGCCCGAGTCGATTGCATCGCGCATCACGATCCTCGAAGCGAACGTGCTTGATGTTGAGACGCCTGAAGTCGAGACGATCCTCGCGATGAATTTCTCGTACTTCATCTTCAAGGATCGCGCGACGCTTGTGGCCTATTTCCGGCGCTGTTTCGAATCGCTTTCGAAGGACGGCCTGCTCCTTTGCGATGCGTACGGCGGCAGCGAAGCGCACAGCGAAGTCGAGGAAGAACGCAGCCTCGATGGTTTCACCTACGTGTGGGATCAGAACCAGTACAACCCGATCACGGGCGACGTCGTGAACCACATTCACTTCCGCTTCCCCGATGGCAGCGAAATGAAGCGTGCGTTTACCTATCGCTGGCGCCTTTGGAGTTTGCCTGAAATCCAAGATGCGATGCGCGAAGCAGGCTTCGCGAAGACGACGGTGTATTGGGAAGGAACCGACCATAAAACGGGCGGCGGCAATGGCGTTTTCAAGCCGTCGACGCGCGGCGAAGCTTGCGCTGGCTGGATCGCGTACATCGTTGCGGAGAAGAGCACGTCGACAACCGCACCACGCAAGAGTAAGCGCGCTGGTGCTTCTGCAAAGGCACGCAGCAAGTAAGGGCAGAAGGAACGAGAAGAAGTAACGAATTGCCCGCGCCATGTGACTCCGCGACCCTCGACTGGTCGAACTCGCCCACCCCGCATGAGTTCTGCGATCCCCATCTCCCCGCTTGCACCTGAAATTCTCACCGGACTTCAGCGTGTTGCGACGCTCTTCGACGCCCAACTCGCCAGCGATTTCCCCGCGGTGAATGAGCTTTGCCGTTATGTCGAGCGGTACCGCGGCAAGATGCTCCGGCCAACGCTCGTACTCGTTGCCGGACTCGCAACGACCGACGACGGAACGCCGCTGCGGAATGAGCACGACATCATTGCCGCGACGGTTGAGATGATTCATATGGCGACGCTCGTCCACGACGACGTGCTCGATGAAGCTGCTGTGCGTCGACGCGGCGAAACCGTGAATTTCCTCCGCGGGAATGAGACGGCCGTCATGCTCGGCGACTATCTCATCTCAAATGCGTTTCACCTTTGCTCTCGCGCGGGAGATCCTGCGCTCAATCTGCGACTCGGCGAAGTGACGAACACGCTTTGCGAAGGCGAACTCGTGCAGCTCTCGCGTCGACACGATCTGTCGCTTGATACCGAAACGTATTTTGAAATCGTTCGACGGAAGACCGCTGTCCTCGTCGGTGCGGCGTGCGAACTTGGCGCACGCTTGTCCGGTGCTTCGACAACGGATGTTGCGTCGTGGCGCAATTTCGGCGAACAACTCGGCGTTGCATTCCAGATCCAAGACGATCTGCTTGACCTCTTGGGCGACGAAGCGACTGTTGGCAAATCCATCGGCCGCGACCTCGAAAAGGGGAAGCTCACGCTGCCAATGATTCTTCACATTCGCAGTACAAGCGGTGCCGCGCGCACGGCGGCGCTTGATGCGATCGACGCGAAAGATGGCGCGATGTTGCGCGCAGCACTCACCTCGTCAGGCGCCATCGACCGCGCGCGCCTGCAGGCCGTCGAACTCGTGGAAGCCGCGAAGCGCGAACTCCCCACGACGCGTCGAACGGGCGCACGCGAGCTGCTCATCGAACTCGCGGATCGCGTCGTTGCACGCGATCACTGAACGATGCCTCATCGCCGAAGCCGCGCATCACGAACTCCACGCCGAGAGCACCGCCGCGAGATCTTCCGCGCCGACTGTGCCG
>JBJOHQ010000312.1:0-8437 GCA_046047595.1 Planctomycetota bacterium
CAACGCGCAAGCACGCGCAGGGGTCGTCGACGGCAGGACATGAATCGGGGTCGTTGGGCACGCTGCTCAATCTCAAAACGGCCGGAATTCGGCCGAGTCGGAGAGTGTAGGGAAGCGTCCGGCCGAATGCAACGGCCTGAAAGGTCGAGAGTTCGGTTGGAGGGCGGGCTTCGGAATCGCCAAGCGCCTTCTTCACACCGTCCGAACGAAGGCACTTTCGGGAATCCGCTCGCGGGCTAGGATCGGCTTTACTTCCGCGAGGTAGCGGCGGCCATCTTCGACATATCCCGCGGTCGGCGCGAGGTCCGGTAGGAACGCCGAGAAATAGGCGTTGAGGCGTTCCATCGAGAGTTCGCGAACGTATTTCGCGGCCATCGACGCGAGCGCAACCGGAAGGTGCCGCTCTTCCGCAGCCACTTCGAAACTCACGAAAAGGCCTTCGCCGATTTCGTAGGCCGAACGCTCGTCGTCTTCGTGGAGCACGCGCACGGGTTCGCCCTCTGCAACGTGGGCTTCGAGTTCGGCGCGGTACGAGCTCCGACCGCCTTGGCGGTCGATCGCAACAAACGCCCGCGCCCCGTCGCGCAACGCGTCGACCGTGCGGAGTGCGCCGAAGACAAGCGACATGTTCACGTGCGCTTTGTTGCGAAGCCGTTCGTACAGCGCGTTGAAGTCTTCCGGGTCGAGCGTCGCCACCGAAAGCCGCTCGATGGTGATCGCGTGTTGATCGAGTGCGCGGGCGACGAGGTTGCGCGCGATCGCGATCGAGTCGGCGGTCTGCGCGGTCGGAAGCGGCCGCGACGTTGCATGCCACGGCGTGCCTCGTCCGACTCGAGCTTGGACGCCGAGGGTTTCAAAGAGCGAGCCGTCATCGGTGTGTGGTCCGCTCGGCGCAAACGCCAAAACACCGCGCTCAAGATGGATCAGCGGTTCTTTCCCGTGACTCTTCAATTTCTTGCTGTCGGCGATCGCGATCCGGCGGCGCGTGTCTTTCGGCTTGCGACAGACGCCGCGGTCGAGCAACTTCCAGAGGTCGAAGGAGGTTGGATCGGGCGCGCTGGTTGCACTCGCGTCGGTACTCGCGCCGGTACTCGTCACGAGTTCATCCGGGATACGAAACGCCGACGCGCCGACGCAGAGCGGTCCAAGCAGCGGGCCGTAGCCTGATTCATCGATCCCTGCGTAAATCACGCGGGCACGATACCGCGACCGCCTGCTTCCAACGTCGCGCGAATCCAACCGCCACCGAGAATTCGCTGCTCGCTGTCGTAGCAAACGACCGCTTGCCCGGGTGCCACGCCTGATTCTGGACGATCGAACTGGACGCGCAGAACTCCGTCTGTCCAGCGCGCACGCGCCGGAATTGGCACGCCGTGTGCGCGAACCTGCGCGGTGCACGAGATCTCATCACTCGTCTCATCACGCGCCTCTCTCGCGCCTGCGTCGGCATACCACGTCACGTCGGTCGCTTCGACGCCCGACACTTCGAGCGACGCGCGCGGACCAACAACGACTTCGTTGCGCACAGGGTCCTTTCGGAGGACGTAGAGCGGAATCGACGCGGGGACGCGCAAGCCTTTGCGCTGGCCGACCGTGAAGCGTTGATGCCCCTCGTGTCGACCGAGTTCACGGCCGCTCTCATCGACGATCGCGCCTTCGGTGAATCGCTCGGGTGCGCGACGCTCAAGGAAATCCGCGTAATCGTCGGGAACGAAGCAGATCTCTTGCGAATCAGGCTTATCGAAAACGGGAAGCCCGAAGGTTCGTGCCAACTCGCGCACGGCTGGTTTCTCCATCTCGCCGATCGGCAGCATCATGCGCGCGAGTGCTTGCGGTCCGATCCCAAACAAGACGTACGACTGATCCTTCGCGCCATCGAGTCCGCGTTGAATGCGCGGGCCTTGCTCGGTTTGAGCAACGCGTGCGTAGTGACCCGTTGCCACGGCGTCACAACCAAGTTGCTCTGCGTATTGGCGGAGCTTTCCGAACTTCAACCAATCGTTGCAGCGCACGCATGGATTTGGCGTGCGGCCTGCGTGATACTCGCTCTCGAAGTACGAGATGATGCGGCCGAAATCGTTGCGGAAATTGACGACGTAGAAGGGGATTCCGAGTTTCGCCGCAACAAGCCGCGCGTCGGCCGCATCGTTGATCGAGCAACACCCTTGATGCCCAATGCGCGCGCCTTTCGCGGAGTTTGGCGAAGTGTTCGCATCGAGTCGACAGGTCGGTGCATCTTCAGCAACGGGAGTTTCGAGCGCTTCGCCCGGACTTCCAAGCCGCATGAAACAGCCGACCACCTCGTGGCCGGCTTGTTGAAGCAGGGCAGCAGCGACAGAACTGTCGACGCCGCCTGACATGGCGAGAAGCACTTTCACGGCGTTTTTCCGCCGAGAGATTAGGCGATGCTCACGTCGCGGCAGAGGTAGACATCTTGAATCGCGTGAAGGAGTTGTACACCTTCCGCCATCGGCTTCTGGAACGCCTTGCGACCAGAGATCAGTCCGGTGCCGCCTGCGCGCTTGTTGATGACCGCGGTCTTGACCGCTTCCGCAAGGTCGTTCGAGCCGCTTGCGCCGCCCGAATTGATGAGCCCCGCGCGACCGCAGTAGCAGTTGAGCACTTGATAGCGGCAGAGATCGATTGGGTGATCGGTCGCAAGATCGGAGTACATCCGCTTGTCGAGCTTGCCGTAACTTGAGTCGCCCGCGTTGAGCGCAACGAAACCGCCATTCAGTTCAGGGAGCTTCTGCTTGATGATGTCGGCCTTGATCGTCACGCCCAAGTGATTGGCTTGGCCCGTCAGATCGGCTGCGACGTGGTAATCCTTGCCGCCGGTCTTGAACGCGTTGTTGCGGAGATAGCACCAAAGCACGGTCGCCATACCGAGCGAGTGGGCTTCCTCAAACGCGCGCGCAACCTCCACGATTTGTCGCGTGGAGTTGTCGCTTCCGAAGTAAATCGTTGCGCCGACAGCGACGGCGCCAAGATTCCACGCTTCACGCACCGAACCGAACATGATCTGGTCGAACTTGTTCGGATAGGTCATCAACTCGTTGTGGTTGATCTTGACGAGGAACGGAATCTTGTGCGCGTACTTCCGTGACACGCTTGCGAGCACGCCGAAAGTCGTCGCGACGGCGTTGCAGCCGCCTTCCATCGCAAGCTTCACGATGTTCTCGCCATCGAAGTAGATCGGATTCTTCGCGAAGCTCGCGCCCGCAGAGTGCTCAATGCCTTGATCGACAGGGAGGATCGACAGATACCCCGTGTGGCCGAGGCGTCCGTGTCCGTACATCGCCTGCAGGCTGCGCAGAACCTGCGGGCTGCGATCCGTCGGTCCGAACACGTTGTCGATGAAAGTCGGCGACGGAACATGAATCATGTCCTTCGAGACTTTGGCCTGGTGCGTGAGGAGCGAATCGGCTTCGGTGCCGAGGAGCGATTGGATCTGTGCGTACTGCGACATGCGCGGGAATGTAGCAAACGCCGCGAGCGTTTCGGCCCGCGGCGTTTGAAGTGTCAGTTTGAAGTGTCAAAAGGATGCTGTTTGCGGCTCGAATGCGCCGAGCGATTTTGAGCCGCAACGTGCTCAGGTCGAAGCCAACTTCCGCGAGGGCTTCGCCGCAACGTCTGCTTCGAGTTGACGACGAACCTCTTCCGTTGCGGCAAATTCCTCGCCAAATCGGACGAGTCGCAGCGAGTTCGCGATAACGAAGATGTAGGCCGCTGCTTGATAGAACGGACCAACCCAAATGTCGAGGCTGCCTGTTGCCGCGAGCGCGAGGCCGACGATCGCAAGCAGAATCGACACGGTGATATTGAGCGCGATGACCGACTTCGCCTTGCGCGCGATTTCGAGGAGGAACGGAATGTTCCGGAGGTCATCGTTCATCAGCGCCACGCCTGCGCTGTTGGTTGCGATGTCAGAGCCCGACAGACCCATGGCGACGCCGACGTCCGCGGTCGCGAGGATCGGGCCGTCGTTGATGCCGTCACCGACAACGAGCGTGCGGTGACCCTTGCGGATGAGGTACTTCAACTCCTCGTGCTTCTCTTCCGGCAAGCATTCGGCTTCGATCGAATCGACGCCGACGGATTGCCCAACGCGCGTCGCGACGGCAAGTCGGTCGCCAGTAAAGATGGCCACGCGTCGCACACCGAGTTCGCGGAGTTTCGAAACGACTTCGCCTGCGTTGCGACGCAACTTGTCTTCGAGGCCGACCGCACCGAGGTAGCGGCCGCCTTGCATGACGTGCACGCCCGACATGCCTTCGATCTTCGCTTCAACCGCGCGCACTTCAGCGGCCATCGCGGGGTTCAACTCAATGATCCACGCGCCGCGGCCTGCGAAAATCTCGCCCGTGGCAGTGGTGGCGGCAACACCACGTCCGTGCACTTCGCGATAGGCGACGAGCGATTGCGGCGCGATGCGCGCGCGCTCAGCGGTCTCGAGGATCGACTTCGCGAGCGGGTGATTCGATGATTGCTCTGCATCAGCAGCGGCTTGGAGAAGCGCTGCACCATCGACACCCTCTGCAGGCGCGAGGCGGCTGACCGCGAACTTTCCGGTTGTCAGCGTGCCGGTCTTGTCCATCACGACCGTGTCGATGTCGGCGGCTGCTTCGAGCGTGCGGGTTTGCTTGATCATCACGCCAAGCCGTGCGGCGGCGGCAAACGCTGCGACCATCGCGGTTGGGTATGCGATGAGAAGGGCGCCTGGGCACGTCACGACGAGTACCGCGATCGCGCGTTGCGCGGCTTCCGCCTTCGCGTCCGGTGACCCCGACTTCGAGATGAAGAACCACACGATGCCCGCGACCATCAAAACGACCGGAACGTAATAACCCGCGATGCGTTCGATGAGTTCTTGCTTACGGCCCTTCGCGCTCTCCGCCTCGCGGATGAGTTTCTCGACCTTGCCGATGGTCGTCTCGCCCTTGACGGCGGTGACTTCGATTTCGATTTGTCCGGTGAGGTTTGTGGTACCTGCGTAGACCGGCGTTCCGGGTTGAACTTCGATCGGTACCGCTTCGCCGGTCAGCGAGGCTTGATTGATGCTTGACGTTCCGGCGCGAACGTTGCCGTCGGCGGGGAGATTTTCGCCCGGTCGCACGCGGACGATTGAGCCGCGCTTCAACTGCGAGAGCGAAACCTCGCGCTCCACGCCGTTCTCATCGACAAGGCGCGCGATATCCGGCGTGAGTTCGACAAGATCGCGAATCGCGCGTTGTGCGCCCCATGCGGTGCGCGAGAGCACGAGTTCAGAGAACCAAAGGAAGAAGGCGAGGAAGCCCGCCGCGAGATACATCTCATTCGCGATCGCCGCGAAGACCGCGAGGCTTGCGAGGCTGTCGCTCGATGCGCGGCCTTCGCGCAGTTCTTCGAAGGCACCGCGTGCGAGCGGTACGGCCAGCACAAGCGCGCCGATGAGCGCAGGAATGCTGCTCACCGATGGCTCGATTCCGAAGAACGGCGAAATCCACGCGGCGAGGAGGAGCACGCCGCCGAAGAGGGCGACGAAGAGTTGCCGCTCAAGGCGTTCAGCGCCGCCGGCATCCTCGGCAGGGTTGCGGGAGGTTGGTTCGATCGTGGTCGAAGTCAGTGTCGACATGGGGGTCAGGGCGGCAGGGTAGCAGAGGAGTACGCACAAGGTCTGCGAAGAGATCGCGCGTTGGAAGGAGTTTGGGTGGGGAGTTCGATTGGACTCTTCAACGCCCATCGATCAAGTACTCGGTTCATCTACTCGGTTCATGGCGAAGAGGCCGGCGACGGTCAAGCACGCTTCCGTACATGGAATCAAACTATGGAGTCTGACAGGTGCGTTATCCTGCGACCGTGCACCCAACTGCGCCAGCGCATGATCTCCCAGAGCCCGTGCCAGCCGAGCAACCGCTGCCGGAGCATGTGGTTTTGGTCGGCGACGGGCAGATGTCGTTGGTTCTTGCAGATCTGCTGGCCGTTCGACGTGTCAAGACCACGATCCTTTCGCCCTTTGAGGCGGAGGCCGCTCGACTCGCGAGCACCCGAACAAGCGTTCGTTTGCCCAATTTTCGCCTTGATTCGGCTGTCACGGTGACGGCGGATGCCTCGCATCTCGCGAGTGCGTCGCTTGTCGTTTGTGCGATTCCAACGCAGTTCATCCGCGCCACGTTCGCCCGCATCGGCGCGTCGATACCGAGCGGTATTCCCGTCGTGAGTGTTGCCAAAGGAATCGAGACGGATACGTTCCGGCTTCCCTGCGACATCCTCGAGGAAACACTGAACCGCTCCCGCAGTCGGCCTTCGCCCATCGCGGCGCTGAGCGGACCGACGATTGCTGCGGAACTTGCGCGACGCCTTCCGGCGGCACTCGTCGCGGCGAGTCCAGATTCTGCGCTCGCCGCATCGCTGCAAGCGACTTTCACGTCACCTTGGACGCGGATTTATCAATCGAACGACTTGGTCGGCGTCGAACTCGCGGGTGCGTGCAAGAACGTCATCGCGATTGCGGCGGGCGTTGTCGACGGCATGGCCCTCGGCATGAACACCAAGAGCGCGCTGCTCGCACGCGGCCTTGCGGAGATTGCACGCGTTGGGGTCGCGCTCGGCGGCCGGTTGGAAACGTTCTTTGGCATCACGGGCGTCGGCGATCTCGCGACCACCTGTTTCGCCCCTGAAGGCCGGAATCGCTCGTTCGGCGAAGCCCTCGCGCGGGGCGAGTCGCCCGAGGCGATCCTCGCGCGCATGACATCGGTTGTGGAAGGTGTGCCGACCTCGCGTGCGCTTGTGCGGGTCGCACGTGAGCATGGGATCGAACTTCCGATTTGCGAAACCGTCGCTGCGATGGTGTACGACGGCCTCGATCCTCGCGAAGCACTGCGGCAACTCATGAGCCGCGCAACAAGTACCGAGCGGATTGGCTAAACCGCGCAGAGGAGCTCTGGCTTACTCACACGCGTCCGCTTCGCAACTTTGGCTTCGCTCGAATCGGCGCGTATGAAGCGCGGAGTTCGTTACTCGTCTTCGCCGAAGCGCGAAGCCTCTTACTCGTCTTCGCCGAAGCGCGAAGCCTCTCTACTCGTCTTCGCCGAAGCGCGATTCGACGAGCCGGACGAGCGCGCTGAGTGCGTCGTGTTCGTCCGGCCCGTCTGCAACGATTTCCAGCGTTGAGCCGCAGGTGCCCGCGAGCATCAACATCTGCAGAATCGACTTTCCGTCCACCGACTCGCTGTCCGAACACTTGCGCACAGTGATCGCGGCCGCGAATCGTGAGGCTTCTTCTACGAACGACATCGCGGGCCGCGCATGCAGCCCGAGACGGTTTGAGATGATGGTTTGCGCAGAAACCATCCGGTACTCAGCGGCTGACTTGCCCAGAATCTGCTTCATCGAGAAGCCGCGTGACGGCCTCGACGGTCGTCGCTTGTCGAAGGAACCGACGGAATTGGTCTTTCGAGAGCTGCGTGAAAATCGCTTTCATCGCATCGACGTGCAGGGTCGGATTTTCTTCGGGCGAAAGCATCAAAAAGATGGAGTAGACAGGCTGCTTATCAAGCGCGTTGAAGTCGACGCCTGTTCGGCTGATGCCGACAGCAGCGAGGGGACTCTTGACCGCCGTCGTCTTCGTGTGAGGAATCGCGACGCCGTGGTTGAGACCTGTGGAGCCCTTCTTCTCGCGAGCCAGAATCGACTTTGCGAATGTGTCACGCATGTCTGGCGAAACGCGACCGCTCTCCACCAGTGCATCAAGCAACTCGTGGATCGCATCCTCGAGTTTGGTGGCCACGAGGTTGGGGACGATCGCCTTCTCGACGACGATTTCTCTTAGTTTCATCGGAGTATTCCTGCAGAGTGGCTCGTCGTGTGCTCAGCCGCCATGTTTGTGATCGCGCATGCGCTTCTTGTGTTCGCTGATCACGCGTGCTTCGCGGTCGACGGCAAGATCAATCGCGGCGTAGAGATCAGCGTCGCGGTAATTCACGATGAAGTCTTCGTGGTGCTCAACATCGACGATGAACTCGACGTGAAATCCGTTGTTCTCCTTTTCGATCACGCAGTCGATCGACTGGACTTGATCGAAGTAGCGAACGAGGCGCTCGCACTTCTTTCGGACATAGGAGTCGATGGCTTCGGTGATTTCGAGGTGCTTGCCCTTGACGTTGATCTGCATGGAACTTCCTTTCACACTTTTGTCATGCTTCTCCGCCAAGGGCACGATCGGACTGTGCACTTGGGAGAGCGGAGAGTTTTTCAGAATGGCCTTCGCTCGGAACGACGACCCCGGCGGACACAAGGTAGCGAAGAGCCTCATCGACGGTGAGAGGGATTTCGCGAACGTCTGCGCGGGGCACGGTGACGGTCCAGCCCGAGAACGGGGCGGGGGAGTTTGGGATGAACACCGTGACCGCGTCGCCGCAGGCCGCCACGATTTCTGGCGTGGCATCACCGGTCACGA
>JBJOHQ010000313.1:0-4109 GCA_046047595.1 Planctomycetota bacterium
GACTGTCGACGCATGACCATGTCGCCGAATTGCCCCTCAGCCGTCGTGATCGGAATGTGGATGTCTTTGTTGAGATCGCGTCCGACGAGCGCAGAACCGCGGCCGCCCGCGAGACCGATCGGTTCAAGAACGCCGATCACGCGGAACACCGTGTTGTCGACTTTGATGGTCGCGCCGATCGGATCGCGGAGGCGGAAAAACTGCTTCGCGATTTCGCTGCCGATCACGCAAACGGGCGCGCGCGATTCGAGATCTTCGGCGCTGAGGTAGCGGCCGCGCGGCTCGAGTCGAAGTCGCGCGACTTCGAGTAACTCAGGCGTCGTTCCATAGACCTGACTGGTGATGCGTTGATTCTCGTACGAAACGTCGGAGCCAACGGCCTTGAGCGGGACGACGGCCGACGCGTCGGTCATCGCGCTGTTCAAGCGTCGCAAATCTTGTCGGAGCAGTCCGTACGCCACGAAAAACGTGCGGGCTTGTCCAGAGTTCGCTGCTTCCGGTGGCTTGGACGAACGCACGATGATGTTCGTGGCACCGAGAGCCGAAACTTCGCGCAGCGCACCGATCTTGTTGCCTTCACCAACCGCCACGACGACGATCACCGCGGCGACGCCGAGGATGATGCCGAGGCTTGTCAGCGTGGAGCGCAACTTGTGAAGTCGCAAGTTGCGCAGGCCAAGGCGAAAGATCTCGAGGAAGAATCCAAAGGGCATGGGAAGGGTTGAAACAAGAGCGGGGGGTTTGCTGCGTTCGCCGCAGGCAAGTGGATCGCGATGGTATCCTCCATGGATGCACGATGACGCGCCAGAACCTGCGATTCGACTCGGCGCGGAACGAGAGGCAGATCAAGCGTGGATTTGGCACGCTTCCATCGACGCGGCGGAAGGCACGACGCTGCACGAATTGCGGCTTTCGTGGGCCGATTACAACGTGTTCTGCCCAGACGGCACGCGGAAACCCGCAGATGTCGGGCGCGCGGTCTTGAGGTTCTTCGCGCAGCATCGCGAGGCGTTTCCGTTGCGCGAGCGACTTGATGCGGCGATGGCGCGCATGCGCTTTCCAAACGCCGATCGCGCGATCATTGCGATGTTGACATAAGCGCATTCGCGCGTCGCTCCGAACTTCACCGATCCGTGCCGGGCGCTTTCGACAGACGCCAAACCTCGACAGCGCCGTGGCCCCAATCGGCCCAACCTTCGAAACGGTGCGTGCGATCGAAGCGCGCGTCGAGCGTTGTGAGAGCTTCGGCGTTGAGTCGCTCTGGGTACAGCACGATGACGAAGTTGGCGGGAGATTGGACAGTCGTTGATGTGGGTTCAGTGGAAGCGAGTTTCGTCGCGAGTTCCGCGCCGAGAAACCCCGTGGGCTCCGCTTCAAAACCAAACTGTGTCGCGTAGAAACCGACCGCGTTGTCGGGTAACCCGATCGTGAGCACGCGTTGCGCGCCGTTCGCAGATTCAGCGCGCGCAGCGGCAACAGCCTCGACGGCATCACGAATCGGCTGCTTCTTCCAGTACACCGCGTAGGCGGCGAGCGCTTGCAGCGCGACCAAGAGAAAGATCGTCGCGCGAAGTCGCGTGCGTTCGATCGAGGCAAGCGCGAGACCAATTGCCATCACAGAAATCGGTACCGCGAAGAGAAGAAAGCGCGCGTACATCCACGTGCCGAGGAAGAGCGAAAGCGCGATCGCCGCGACGAACGCAATCGCGAAGGGCAGCGCAGTCGCACGCGCGCGCTCGAATGTGTGGCCACGCAGAAGTCGCGTGATGCCCAATCCGAAGAGCGCGATCAAGATGTATGGAAGCCCGACAAGCCATGCAGGGAGCGGAGTGAAGGCGATCCATGCGGTCCACGGCGCCGTCGGGAGCGCGAGCCCCCACGAAAGCGAAAGTCCGGTGATTGCCTCGACGCCTTCGCGCGAGAAAAACGTGGGTTGATCAGCGGTTCCATGGACGTAGTCCGCGCGTGTTGCGAGAACATCGCCGATGAGCGGCGTGAGGACGACGGCGGCGAGGACGCCCGCGAGCAACGACGACAGTGCAAGCGTTCGTTCGCGGAAAATTCCAATGATGCCCGTCACAATTGGTACGAGAATCGCCACAGGATGCGCCCACGCGGCGAATGCGCAGGCCACGGCGAACACGATCCAATCGATCGCTCGGTGTGTTCGTCGTGCGCGCGAAAGAAAGAGCGCGGCCGTCAGCGCGCCGAGCATGACGAACGAATATCCGCGCGCTTCAGCGCTTTCGAGGACCGGAATCGGCGCGAAGGCGACGACAAATGCCATCGCGCGCGCGAGTCGATCACGCAACGCCATTGGCGCAACTTCACGCGCGAGCGCCCACGCGACGGGAATCGCAGCGACTCCTGCGACAACGGCAGGTGCGCGCAACGCGAATTCGCTGACGCTTCCCGTGAGCATGACCATCGCCCACATGGCGAGTGTCATCGGCACGTGATTCGTTGGAACGGTGTACGAACCAAACGCGACTCCCGGCCCTTCAAGTGCAAACGAGAGCAGGGCCGAGATTTCGTCGTACCAAAGACTCTCTGCTGCGAGCGCGATGCGCACTGCTGTTCCGCCAACGATGCAAAGAAGCAGAAAGATCGGGACTGCAAACGTGGCTCGTTCTTCGGGCGAACCGTTGCGCGCGCCTCCCGGTCCATCTTGCGATCTACCTTGCGATCGATCTCGCGATTCATCTTGCGATGCACGTCGCGTGGAAAGAGTCCGTTCAAGAAGCAGCACGATCGCGGGTATCGCGAACGCCGCGACGGTCAACGCCATCCGGAACGCGAGGGCCCCCGTCATGGTCGCTTCGGGAATCGCGCCGCCCAACCGCGCGACCCGCACGGGATGCGCGAAGTGCTCGGCCCACGTCGTGGTTGGTACGAGCGCAAGAAGCGCACAGATCGCACCCACGACGCATGCACTTCGAACGATCACACGCGCGGAACTCACGCGGCGTCACCTTTCTTCGGTCGCTGGTGGCGTTGGGATTCCTCCATCGAACCTGGGATCGGTGACTCGATCGAGCCTGCGTTGAGACGCACGGCGAGGGTTGTCGAGATGATCGGAATCGCGTGGAGAACTTGCGTATGAACGAACGGCAGCAAGAAAAGTGCGGCCACGCGCAGTCCTGTCGAAGTCCAGAACACTGCGGCGTACGTCGTCGCATCGGGCGATGCGCCGAGGAGCCACGAGCCGGCAATGCCACCCGCGGCCATCGCGAGCGAGTTGAGAAAGTAGAAGCCGCTCATCAAACTCGTGCGTTCATCGGAAGGCACGGTCTCGAGGAAAAGAAGGAACGTCGCGAGTTCCCATGCGCCTTGCGCGATGCCACTTGCTGCTTGGATCGCGAACATTCCGGGTACTGAGTCGACGTAAATCCACGGGAAAATCATGACCGTCGTACCAAGCGCACCCATCGAGAGCAGCGAACCCGCACTCTTTTGCTTCGCGAGCGTTCCGAGGAACGGAAGCGCGAGTGACTTCGCAAGGAAACTCGTTCCGATGAGGCCGAGGTACAGCGCAGGCGTGACGTTCAGTTGCTTGAGTAAGTAGGGATTGAGGAACGGCTGACCAAACTGCACCGCGACTTGCATCGCAAGTAAGAGCGACACCAAGCGTGCATCCGCGCGATGCCAGTAGCGCGTGAAGAAGTGCCACAGCGGAATCGGCTTGTGATCGGGCCACGACGGCGGATCGCGTTGGATACGCAGATAGCGAATGCTCGCAAAGCGCGCGACCGCGGCTGCGAGAAAGAGTGCTGCAAAGCCCGTGGTTTCCCAACGAGTTCCATCGGTCGATTGGAGTGTGACGCCCGCGACGATGAGGCCGACGAGAATTGTCGCCTGACACAATCGGCTGCGGATACCGAAGTATTTCGGTCGAATCGCGGCCGGCATCGTGAGCCCGATCCACGTGTTCCACACGCCTGCTGCGCCGAGCGCCGACGTCCAGTAGATGCCCGCCACGACGAAGAGCACCCAGAAGGGGAGAGCCCCGACGATCGCGCCCACAACCATCGGAAGGAAACTCACTACCTGCAAGATCGCGCAGCACTGAATCCAGCGCGATGGACTCTTGACGCGTGCCGCGATGGCGG
>JBJOHQ010000314.1:0-5692 GCA_046047595.1 Planctomycetota bacterium
GCCTTCGAGCCACGATGACGAAAGACAAACCACCAGCGCGTCGCGGTGTACGCGACCGCCGCCGTCGCGAATGGCACCAGGCCTAGAACCTGACCGTCATGGCGACTGATTGGCACGCCACCGCTCGCAGAAAGGAAGTCAGCGAGCAGATAGACGCCGAAAATGAGTAACCCCGCGCACGTCGCTGCAATCGGCGCGTAGCGCAGAAGAATGTGATCTTCGAGCACCACGTGGAGTTCGGGCTCGGCCGAAGCGTTCGCATCTCCATGGCGACGCGTCTTACGCGCAATCGCGGCGTACGCCGCACGCGTTCCCGGCTGATCGAGATCGGGCGCGGGCGCATGTCGAAACGGCGCGAACTCCCGCGGCTCGCCCGATGCGTCGACGAACCGCCGCTCGCGTGAATTCGCTTTCGCAAGCATCGAAGAAGTCGGGTCATTCATGGCCGATACACCGAATCCGCTGACTCTCGGTCATCACGCAACAGTGCATCCACCCGCACGCGTCGGCAGAGTTCCATCAATCGAGCGGCCGACCGTCCCAACGGACAAACGCTTCAATCGCCGCGTATTCCGCCAAACCAAGCGAGTCGTAGAGCTTCGCCGTGTTCGCATTGCGTTGCTCGGCGCGCTCCCAGAACTCGCGTTCATCGGCGCCTGGGAAGAGCGCGCGATCCTTCTGCGATTGATGCTTGAAAATCGCGGTGCGTTTGCGCGCGACTTCATCGGGCGAGAGCGGCACAGCCATCTCGGTTTGCTCAACATCCCATTCTTGCCACGCGCCGCGGTAGAGCCACGTGGTGCAGTGCTTTGCCCATGCATCGTGCTCACACTCGCGCAACGCGCGGAAAATCGCGGCGAGACACACACGGTGCGTGCCGTGCGGGTCACTGAGATCGCCCGCCGCGTACACCTGATGCGGCTTCACCTGACGAAGCAGTGCTTTCACGATTTCGATGTCATCAACGCCGAGCGGCTTCTTCCGCACACGGCCCGTTTCGTAGAACGGCATATCGAGGAAGTACAAGCGATCTTCAGGAACACCGCAGTAAATGCCTGCTGCTTTCGCTTCACCACGACGAATCAAGCCCTTCAATCGCTGCACTTCGGGCGCGTCGACTTCACCCGGGCGCTTCCCCTTCAACTTGCGCGCGATGTCGTGTTCCATGCGTTCCGTCTTCGCGCCTTCGAAACCAAACATGCCGTTGAAGTCTGATGCGAAGTCGAGGAAGCGCAGCGCTTCGGCGTCAAAAACCGCGATGTTTCCCGAGGTTTGGTACGCGACGTGCACTTCGTGGCCTTGATCGACGAGGCGAATGAACGTGCCACCCATCGAGATGACATCGTCATCAGGGTGCGGCGAGAAGATCAGTACGCGCTTCGGGAAGATCTCGTCCTCAGGACGATTGATGTCGCCATCTTGCTTGTGTGCCGCGGGCTTTCCACCGGGCCAACCCGTGATCGAACGCTGCAAGCCGCGGAAAACCGCGCGATTGAGGTCATAGGCATTGCCGCGACCCGCGAGAAGATCTTGCAAGTGGTGTTCGTTGTAATCCTCGGCGGTGAGCTTGAGGATCGCCTTCCCTGTCGTGCGCGCGAGCCAAATGACCGCCTTACGCGCGAGCGCGTCGGTCCACTCAAGATCGTGATTCGCGCTCGCCCACGGCGCTTTGCAACGCTCGAGTTCGGCAGCGGCTGCGAGATCGAGATAGACCTGCGCATTCGCGTGTTCTTGCAGGAAGCTCGCCGCGATCGAGTTCGTCACCGCGCCTTCGATCGCGCGCGCAACGACAGGCGCTTTGCCTTCGCCGAACGCGATCATCACCACGCGCTTCGCTTCAAGAATCGTTCCAACGCCCATCGTGACTGCGCGCGTCGGCACGTTCTCTTCGCCGAAGAAATCGCTTGCGGCATCTTTGCGCGTGACACGATCGAGCGTGATGAGACGCGTGCGGCTCGTGCGCGATGAACCTGGCTCGTTGAAACCAATGTGACCAGTGCGACCGATGCCGAGGATCTGAAGATCAATGCCGCCCGCAGCCTTGATTTCGCGCTCGTAACGCTCACACATCGCGCGAACGTCATCTTCCGACGCAAGACCATTCGGAATGTGCGTGTGCGCGGGATCGATGTCGACGCGATCGAAGAGATGCTCGCGCATGAAGCGGTGGTAACTCTGCAGATCGGCTGGCTGCATCGGCCAGTATTCGTCGAGGTTGAAGGTCACGACGTTTTGGAACGAAAGGCCCTCTTCGCGATGAAGGCGCACGAGTTCGTCGTACACGCCCGTTGGCGTCGAACCAGTCGCAAGGCCGAGGACGCACTTCTCACCCGCGCGAGCTTTCGCGCGAATGAGGTCGGCGATTTCGCGTGCGACGGTGGCGCTGACGTCTTTCGCGCGCTCGATGACGCGCGTCGGGATCTTCTCGGCGGGCGAGGCGATTTCCCAGTAGGCGGGCGTACGAGGCGTGGGCTTGGCCTCGAGCGACGAGACGGTCAACATGTGGGCAACCTCCTTGTTGCGACTCCATTGCGAACTTCGCGAGCGGTGATGCTACCGCGAACGCCGCAACGGGGACGGCGCCGAAAGCAAGAGTGCCCAACCGCCGCTTCGCGCGTTCGCGCTCACTTCGCCTGACTTGTCGGGCGAGACATCCCATACGGATCAAGCATCAGTCGACGGCGAGCAGGCGCGCTTGACGTCGCCATACCGTGGCCTGCGTCGAGCAATCGAGACCTTGGGAATGGCGTAAGGAACCGCGTTTTCCCTTGCTCAAAACCATCGCGCTGCAGCTCAAGATGCATCCTCCACGCAGAAAACCGGAGCGCGTCGAGAAGAACGTGAAGTTCCCTTGTGTTTTCCCCATGGACCGACAACCCGAACTGTCCTTGAGCCATGCCCAAGGCCTTCTCATACGCTGATGCAGGCATCGCTCGAAAGGCCCAGCCAGACCACGGATCAGACATCAACGACTCAAAAGTACCTGCCGCCTCATCGAGTGCCGCTCGCGCGGGGCTTCCTTCGCCATCGAATGCCATGGCCCGCTGCGCCGCCATGTCATACCAACCGTCGATCTGCTCCTGTCGGCGCGCCGCCTCCGATGGCGGCAGCCCTCCGGTTGTCAACAGTCTTCCCCAGACTTCCCACGCACGTGTTGTCAGCTCGGCGTTGCCGTCATTTCGCACGAGGTACAGGCTATTTGGATCGACATTGAGTCGAATGTCCGTTTCTTCATCAAGAGGGCGCGAAAGATGCTCCTCGATTTCACGGAGGAGTTGCTCATCGACCTTGAGCCCAATGGGAAGCGATGACTCAACAAACTGCATCGCATTCCGAAGCATCGCCGCGTACTCATCATCGAGCAAGCGCGCCGCGCGTTCCGTGATCTCTTGGAGTCTAGCCCGAAGGCGCTCGATTTCAGCGCGTAGGCGGAGCTCCGACTCAACCACTTCCCACGCGTCATGTGGCCATGACGGACAGGCGGTGAGCGAAAGAAATCCTGTCCCGACTTGAGGCACGCGTTCATCGAGCAGTGCAATCAGACGGTTCGCGCCGATTCGCGTCAGAGTCCACCGAAGCGTCTCTCGCGCAAGTGCCGCATCGCTCGACTTTGAAGGTGTCGACCTCCCCGGCGCACGAAGCAATGCGTGGCGCGCATCCCAATACTCAATCGAGGCGACCAAACCCATGGCGTCGAGTGGAACAAGCGTCGCGACACTCTCCTGCGGCTCGCGCTGCGCAAGCCACTCCGATGCTGCATCCTGAAGTGCGGTCCACCGCTCCGCTGCCGCTTCGCTGCCAGGCTCGGCAATGCCTTCTAGGTCTGCGTCAAACTCGACGATCGCCGAGGCAAGCGCAAGCCCGCGCATCGCGCGGTCGTGTAGCCCTGCAGCAAAGACCGCAGCCTCGTGATGGGCGATCACAATGCGCTCCTTCGGTTCGCCATCGACTTCTGTCGAGTTGGTTGTCACGGCATCGGCCGCGCGTCGATCAAGCGAAGCGCCACACGCGTCCCCCTCACGACGAGTGAGCGGAGGCAGCATTCCCTCCTGCGTCACGGGGGCGCGCACTGCCGCGGCCCAAGATGCGATCGCTTCGTCCCATACCGAGATCGCAAGCGGTCCAAATATGCGCGACCGCACTTCAGCGGATTCTGCGCGTTCCGCTGACTCCGCCAACGGAGTCACGATTCGCTCAACGCCGACGAAGCGAGTTGAGACGCCGTCACATTGAATGGTTCCTTCGAGGTACGCGACCGCATGCGGAGTCGGATCGTCGTGGCGAGATGCCGCGGCCTTCGTCGTCGAATCGACATTCGCCGACTGTGCAAAAGAGATGGAAGAGAACGCAAGCGGATGCGCGACGAGATTTGTGAAGAGATTTGCGACGAGTGTCGCAGGGAGTACAGCAAGAAGATGATTCATCGGATTTCACCTTTCAACGGAAGCTACGGGGCGCTCACAGGGCAAGCACGGGCGTTCACGCGTCATCACGGATTGTGTGAGGACGGATTCGGATTTCCACTCTCGGAGCAGAACGCACATTCGCCAAACGAGACATCAATGTTGTGAAGATGTACTTGCGTTTTGCACTCAGACTCGCGCCCTGTCGCCAGAAGGGCTCTTGAAATGACATCACCAGTCATCTCGAGGAGATAGTCCATGTGCGAAATTCCAGGCGGCAACGCAGGCGCGGCCTTGCAGAAGCGCCGGCTCTCCCACTCGACCAATTCCGACTTGGCGATGATTCGAAGGTTGCCATCAGCTGGACTGGTTCCGGACGAAGCGAACCCAACCTCGACCTCAGGATTGACTCCCAACTTGAGTTTGAAGCCACTTGATCCGCTGGTTGTCGCTCCAGAGAAGTCGAACGTGCGCTCACCAGCGATCACCGCGGGGAACTTTCGATCCATTCCGACATTTTGGAATGTCAGGTCTTGGTTGATCGAAGCCTCTGCACGCCCAGATACCGTCGCGCTTCCCGTTCCATCACAGCCCAATCGATTTAGCCGAGCGTCGAGCTTGATGGTTGCGCTCGCTCTGATCCGCATATAGCGCGAATGGGTGTCGGGCTCGCCCTGCGGCGGTGCGTGGTACGTCACTTTCCTCGTCACCTTGCCGTTGAGATGACACACGCCACCGACCAATTCCGAATCGCCGAAGCATGAAGGACAGCAGGCCATCGGGTCACTCGGGAACTTGACTGGCCCACCTCCATCACCACAACAAAAGACCCAAGTGTAAGCCGGGACCGGATTCTGATAGACCCCAGAAGTCGACATGACCTTGAACGCACCCATCCTTTCAGAAGCGAGAGCAATATCGTCCGAGATAGTGACGTCGTTCTCTTCGCAATGTTGAATTCGAATTCTCCAGTAATCGCCGTTTTCCCACTCATTCGGATGGTCGGTGACCGCAACGTGCAGTAAGTCGCAGCCGCCAAATGTTGGGGTGAACCGTCTGCAAGGACAATTTGCGGCCTTCGCGTCAATCACCAACGGGTGTTTCACCCATGGACCACATTCCTCCGCAAGCGATATGTCTTCGAAATAGTCGGGAGCAACAAGCGGATCGAGCGGCGGCGGGCTCTTCGGCGTACTTGCGGAAGCATCAACGGAGCACATGGCTGCGCAGACGCCAAAAACGAGAATCTGGATGTGAGGGGGGGGGAAGCCATTTTGCGATTTCCTTTC
>JBJOHQ010000315.1:0-3008 GCA_046047595.1 Planctomycetota bacterium
AATTGGGAGCGCGATGCCAAGCCCGAGGACAAACTGCCGATCACCATCTTGCTCGCCATAGCCAGGACCGATTTGAAGATCGGGATATTGCTTCGCGACTTCGAGTGCGAGCGCGCGCTCCGCGGCTTCGTACTCTGCCTCTACGAGCGCGATGGACGGATGCGTACCGAAGTGTTCGACTGAAACACCTTCCGCAACAGAACCTGCGTCTTCCGCCTGCGCGTTGGGCGAGGAGTTTTCAAACGCAAACGCCGACGGATCGAACTCCACCTTCGCCGTCGGTGCGAGCCCAATGACGCGCAGGAGTTCGATGCGTGCCTTCGCAACAGCGGCCTCGAGTTCCGCGAGTTTTCCCGCAGCTTCCACTTCTTCGATTTGGAAGAGCCGCGCTTCGACGCGCGCGAGTTCACCGCGGGTCGCGAGTGTCTCGACGAGCGTGAGAATGCGCGCAAGACGCTCGGAAAACGCTCGCTCTTCTTGACACGCAGCGTACGCGCCGCACCACCTGAAGTACGCGTCACGAACCGCACTGCGCGTTTCCCATTCCAGCATCGCGATGCGCGCGCGCTCGACTTCGGTGAGTGATTGCGCGGCATCACGCTCGCGCGACAATCGCCCCGAGAGTGGAATAGTCAGGCCGACGCTCCCGAGGACTTCCCAACCTTGACTCGGTCCCTCCAGCAACTTCGAGAGGTCGATTCCGATGGTTGGATCGTCCCAGAGGCCTGCGTTGTCCGCGCTCGCGCGCGCCACGCCCGCTTGCCATCGCGCAAGACGCAACTGAGGATTGAGAAACAGTGCGACTTCTTCCGCTGCAGTGATGCCGACTCGGTTGGCCGATTCCGCTGACGTGAGAACCGCCGCGGCATCGTCGGAAATCGTGGCACCAGTGAGAAACGCGTCGCGATGTGCCGCGAGGTCAATCGAGCGGCGTTCATACGAGCGACAGCCCGAAATCGCGAGCGAGAACGCGAGAATCGCAACGGTTGTACTTGGAATCGCGCGCGAGCTGCGCGCACGGAGATCGATCAATGTCTGCATGAGCACTCCTGTGGGCGTTGCACGAAACGCGCGGGAAAGCCGCGCACGCAAGGCTCACAGTGTGTTCACACGAGTAGCACGGTCGCTTCGATCACAACCTGTTCAAAATGCGAGAGCGCTCCGCCGTCGGGCGGGTCGTCGACGCCGAAGCGTTGCGACGTTGAAGCCGATCGATCCCATGCGGCGAGAATCCAACAATCGACGGCGCCAAAGGTGGCTGCAGTCAACACGAAATTGGCGCACAGCCGTGCGCCGCGATGACTGTCGTCGTCTGGTGTCGCAACATGGATATGGCAAACACACGCGGGTTCTAAAGTCAGCGTTCCGCCATGTGCGTGCGCGTGGTGCGAGGCGTGCGCGTGATCGTGACTGTGGTCGCAATTATGGTCGCAAGTGTGGTCGTGCTCGTGCGCCGCCGATTCCAAGCCACAACCTTCGCAAAGTCCGACTGGAATGCACAACTCAATTCCGCGAAGCGCCCCCGTCCATGTCTGCGACAGGACGAGAAGAGCGACGAGGATGCGAGAGGCGAGCGCGTGCATCGAAGGGCGTATCGGCGGGTTGGATACTACACCTTGAACCGATGAGTGCACCAAAGCCAATCGGTTCACTTCAGTTTGGCGCAAATCGCCTCAGCACTGGCCGCGCCATCGACGCCTAGGACGGCGAAAGTTTTGGCAGGCGAACTCGCTCCGTTGATCAGTGAAACCGAACGAACACCAACACCCAGGCGTTCCGCGAGCAAACTGCGAATGGCCTCGTTCGCGCGACCCCCTTCCGGCGGCTGCGAAACGCGGATCTTCAACCGATCGCCAAGCACCCCAACAATCTCGTCGCGTTTCGCGCCGGGGACCGCCTTCACTCGGATTTCAAGCAAGTCCGCGCGCAATTGCGCATACGCGGGAAGCCCGCTCACGACGCGTCCTCCGGAGTCTGGTCGTGGGGCGGGTCGATTGACGCGTCACGCTGCTCTTGAAGACGCTTGATCGCACGCCCCTTCCGAACTTTGCGCGCCGTTTCGCCGAGCAAACTCTTCTCACGCAAGAGGTGGTGATAGTGCTGCGCGAATCGGTGGGCTTCGTCGCGAATCGCTTGGCAGAGTTTGAGCCCGAGGTGCTCGCGTCCAAGCCGAATTGGATCAGCAGACTCGGTCGTGTAAATCAGTTCTTCCTTCTTCGCGAGCGAAATCACACGCGGCGGCTGCACGCGCAACTGCGCGAACGCTTCCATCGCCGCATTGAGTTGTCCAACGCCACCGTCGATCAAAATCAAATCGGGATAGAGCTCTTCGCCGTCGCCCGCATCGCGATAGCGGCGACTCACAACTTCGCGCATCGCGCGATAGTCGTCGTTGGTCACCGTCGTGATGCGGTAGCGGCGATAGCCCTCTTTGAAGGGCTTTCCATCGATGAAACAAACTTTCGACGCAACCGTTTCGCCGCCGCGGAGGTGCGCGATATCGATCGCTTCCATGCAGCGGATCGGTGTTTCGAGTCCGAGCGCGCGCGCAAGACTTCGCGCTCCCGCCGCAGGATCTTGCACAAATCCCGTTGCTTCTGGCTGCCACTCGAACTCACCATCGTCATCCCGCCCGTTGCGCGTCTCGCGCTCGTCGAGTTTCTCAATCGCCTTGATCTGATCGCGCAACACTGCCGCCCGCTCAAACTCGAGCGCCTGACTGGCAGCGTCCATCTCTTCGCGCATCTCGCGCAGCATCGCACTTCGCTTCGACCCGAGAAAGCGCATGAAGCGATCGATGTCACCGCGATATTCCTCTTTCGGAATACGCGCGGCGCATGGTGCAGTGCATTGATTGATCGCGGCGAGCAAGCACGGACGAAAGAGCCGGTTCTTCGGATCACCGTCGATGATCTCGAGTTCGCACGTGCGATACTTAAAGACGCGCTGCAGGAGTTGCATCGCGTGCCGCAGACTTCCAACCGAAACAAACGGCCCGTAGATGCGTG
>JBJOHQ010000316.1:0-7722 GCA_046047595.1 Planctomycetota bacterium
CCCATCGTTGAACGCCTTCCACTGCTTTGGAGCGAATGGGTTGGCTATGGACTCACTTCGCGCGTCGATGGAGCGGCGGAACTTTTTCCGCAATGGAGTGGGCTGCCGATCTTGGGCTTGATTGGTCTCATCGCGCTTGCGTTGCGCCGCGGGAATTCAAATTCGAGCGCTCAAAACAGCGGAGTTTCGAACACTGCACGCGCCGCGCGCGCTGGCCTCGCTGGCCTCGCCGCAATCACGACCATACTCATCGCGTGGCTACTTCTGACGCACCTCAAGAGTCGCTTTCTCATCACGACCGCAGTGCCGCTTTCGATTGGAGTCGCCGGATTTGTGGCGTTTGCTGCGCGGCTCTTGAGTCGTCGTTCAGACTCTGCGCGTGAAGACGCAGTTCCCGCGACACTCGCTGTGATGATCGCTGGGCTCCTCACCATCGCGCCGATTGTGAATTACCTGCGCGAACCCGCGAAAGCCGCTGGACCAAATGGCGAGCGACTTCGGGCGCCTTCGCTTTCGATCGGCTCGATTCCCGTGCAGACGGGCGAAGCCGTGGCGCGCATGCTCGCAGACGCGGACGCAAAGGGCGACACCGCCACACGCAACGCCATTCTGCAACAAGTCGCATCGCCGTTCGCGGTGAACTACTTGCTTCCGCCTGATGCGCGGCTTGTGGGAATTGGTTTCTCGACGCCGTTTTACATGCGCCGTCCGATCACCACGACCACCGTGTGGGATCGCGGGCCAATCGACATCGTTGCGGAACGCGCGCCCGATGCACCCGCGACGTGGGGTTCTCAACTGCGCCAGCGCGGTTTCACACATGCGCTGATCGACCCGACCATGTTGCAGAACTGGGCCGAAAAAGGCTGGTTGAACCCGCAACTCGCGCGTGCAGATTGGGTCGAGCCGTTCGGGGCTTCGAATCGACTCATCGCGCGGACGGTCGATGGCAAGTTGCTCTTTGAACTCGCGCCGTGAAAACGCGCATTCGCAGCGGGAGAACGCCGCGTGAAGCCGAATCGTCTCGCCACACTGTCGTGACGACATCACGCTGCCCACCGCGCATGCGCGAACTTGCCGAACAACTTCCCCGCGCGTCACTCGCCGTTGCGACGTGGCGCGGGCTGCGAGTTGAACGCGGGTGCCGGCGGAACCGCTGGGACTGATGAAGGAACTGTCGCGGGTGCCGTCGCAGGTGCCATCGCGGGTGTCGTCGCGGGAAGTTTGGACGCCCTCCCGCTCGCACTCGTGCTTGCTCCGGGATCGTTTGGCATCGCGGGGAGTTCCGCAGGTGGCGGTACAACGACGGGTTCAGAACGCTTGAACTCCGCGCGAACGCCTTCAGCTCCCTCGCGACGCGCGGCTTCGATCGCCTTCTGACGATCGTCCTTCTCGAGGAAGTACGCAAAGCCGAAGAGGAGCGCAAACGCGAGCGATCCGACGGTTGCGCCGAGAAGCATCATGTTGCGCGCTTCAAGCCGACGCGAGCGCTCAATCAAGCCTCGATCGATCGGCGAGAGCGCACTGCGCGCGGAACTGTCGCTCGTTTTCGATGTGCGGGCCGTGTACGCCGGAGATTCCGAATTGTTGGTCGGGCTCATGCCCGATGCCGCCGATGCGCCCCGAGCAAAGTCAGGGACAAACTCGGTGCTTGGCACGTTCACTTCGGCCTGCGCGGTCACGATCGGCTGAGCAACACGCACAACCGTGCGCGCTGGCGACCGAACCGGCACCGAGCGGACGACCAAAAGACCGGCATCCAAGACGAACGCACTCAAATCGGCCTTCGCCCCCGCCGGAGGCGAAATCGGTTCGACGACGGGTAGACCAAAGAAATTGCGATCTTGATCGATCGATGTCGTCGCGCCGCATGCCGCGCACGCCGCGTCGTCTGGTTGCATGGGCGACTGGCACGCCGCGCAACGACCGAAGAGATGCGCGAGACCTGGCGTGCGCCGCGCGAGCGTCCAGAGTTGCCGAGTCGTTGGCCCGCGCACGATCGCATCGCGCCCGATTTCGCCATTGCGAATCGCTGCGCAGAGTGCTTCGTAACCGAACCCGACGAAATGCGGTCGGCGCGTGTCGCGCACGAACCACGCGCCCATTTCATTTTGGGTCGCGTGCAAACTCCAAACATCGAAGAGCCCACCGCACGCTCGGCATTGCGAGGATGGCACCTGTCGGTCGCCGCAGTAAGGACAGAGAATCGCGCGGGTGTCTGACATGATCTTGGGCGTTTCTTGCGAAGAAATCGGAGTGTACGCGGGTAGCGCGTCGCGTTCGATCCCGCGGTACAGTCGCGGCGTTCCAAGATACGCACGACCTCCCCGAACGTAGCCAACGTCCATGCCGACTTCTCGAGATTTCCTCGCATTTCAACGTCGCCTTTTCGCCGCGTGCTCCGTCGTCAGTGTCGCTGCCATTTCGATCGGTTGCAGCGGAACAGGACCTGGCCTGCACGCTGGTTCGGTTGGGAGCGTTGGGCAGGATGCGAGGAACGACCGAGATCCGTCCCGATCGGCTCCCTCCGCGCCTCCGACGCGCACGGAGAACGAACCAACTTCGCTCGTCGCGATGCTCGATGGTCAAGCGATTGAGTGGTCGGAACTTCGCGCGTCCATGGCGGAACTCGCGGGCCAGCAAGTCTTGCGTGATGCGGTGCTCGACATTCGACTGGCACGGCGGCTGCGCGAGCAGAGCATCGCGATCAATGACGAACAAGTCGCGCGCGAAGAGTCGATTCTGCTCGACGCGCTCTCGCCCGATCGCACACGCGCGGTCGAACTGCTCGGCGCGATTCGACAACGTCAAGGGCTTGGAAGCGTGCGTTTTGCGGCATTACTCAAGCGGAACGCTGGCCTGCGCGCACTCGTCGCACGCGATGTTCGCGTCGATGAAGTTGGTATCGCGAACGCGTTCGACATGCTGCACGGAACCAAGCGCGTTGCACGACTCGCGGTGCTCACGTCGCTTCCCGATGCCGAGCGTTTTGTGAGTGATGTCAACGCGGGTCGCTCGTTCATCGATCTCGCCGTCGAACGCTCACTCGACGACGGTGCTGCGCGCGGCGGGCTTCTCGCGCCGATCGCGCGGCGCGATCCGAGTTACCCTGAAGGCTTGCGCGCGGCGATCTACGCGACCAAAATCGGCGGCATTTCCGCGCCAATTCTCGAGAACGGCCGCTTCTTCGTCGTCACGGTGATGGAAGAGCGGCCGAGCGATGGAACGACGCTTGAGTCGGCGCGTGTGCGCTGCGAAGAGGTCGTGCGACGAAGCCAAGAGCGGCTTCTCATGGACGCACTCGCGCGCGAACTCTCCGAACTCAACGGCGTGACCATCTTCGATCGGACATTCGATCCGCCGAACAAGTGAACGCGGTCACTCGCATGGCGCCGCGAGAGAATCACGTCTTGAGCGCACCAACGCGCCACGCGGCGATCGGGAGAAGCGCGGCGACTGGCAGGAAGACGCCGACCGCTGGTGGAATTCCAGGAAGCGCGACTGCCATCACGAGCAAACTTCCAAGGAGCCCTGGCACTGCTGTCGCTGCGCAGAAGACACTTGGCTTCAGCATCTTCTGCGGCTCGCGCACGAGGAAGAATGGAAGCGCGATGATGAGCATCATCACGTTCACAAGTGCACCAGCGAATCGTTGACCGACGAACCGCGTGGCAGCCTCTGATTCGATACCGCCTTCACGCGCAAGCGCCGAGATTTGCGGGGTCGACAAAAGCTGCGCGAATCCGCGAAATCGCCGCGCGAGGATCGCCTTCGGACTGACATCAGTCTCGATGAAGTCGATCGCATCCCGGCGATCGATGCGCACTTCCCGACCGTCGCCGGCTCCTGGCGCGCTGCGACCAGCCGCCACGCCATCGACGAGATCCCACCCACCACGCTCGGCATTCCAGGTCGCTTCACGCGCCTCGACGCGCCGCGTGGCTGCGCCCTTCTCATCGCGTTCAAGCACGAGGAGCCCGTACGCGCGCTCGTCGCCAGGATCAAACGCCTGCGCCAAGACGAGTTTGCCGGTTCCATCTTGCACAACGTTGAGCGGGAAACGATCGGCTGCGGGACGCAGAATCGCCGACTTCTCGCGTACGAGAAGCGGCGCGAGTCGGGGCAGCAGAACTTCGCCGTTCACAAGTTGCACAAGGTTGAGGATGACTGCGACGACGAGCATCGCGAGTCCCACGCGCCAAAGACTGATTCCAGCCGCGAGCATGGCGACGAGTTCACGCGCGCGCACCATCTGCGCCAAGGTGAAACCCGCGGCCGCAACGCAGGAAAGCCCGACGAGAAACGCGTAGAACTGGAAAACCCGCGGCAGATTGAAGTCGAGGATCGCAATAGGCATCGCGGTCCACATCGAGCCGTAGTCGCCGGCATCGACCGCGCGTTGGCATGCCTTCACGTACGCGTCGAGTTCGATGATCGTGTCGATCGAAATCGCAAACAGCGTCATCACAACGAAGATCAACACGAAGTTCGTGAAGAAGCGGAAGGCGATCCAACGGTCGAGGAGCGGCATTAGTTCCTCGCAATCCTTCGAAGACTGTCGGCAATGACGGCGAGAATCACAAGATTCCCGCTCGATGCAACGAAGATGCCGGTGAAACTCGTCGCGTCTTTGAGCATTTGTTCGCCGCCTGAGATCAGCAAGATGTCTGCGATCGACGGGATAAACGCGATCAGATAGATCTGCAGCGGATTGCCTCCGCGCAGACGAATCGCAAGAACCGCGCCGAGCAGCAACATCAGCGGTGCAGACAATGATTGATTGATGCGCTGCACGATGCGCGCGACGATATCCGCGCGCACATCGTCGACTTCGCGTTCGATGCGAGCACCCGCTGCGCGCGCGTCGGCCGCGGCTTGCGCCGCAGGGCCTTCTTGGAGTTCGGGTGAAGCCTTCGCTTCGGCGACGAGCGCCTCGAGCGCGAGCGCTGTGCGATCCGGTGCTGGGCAATTTTCCGCGGAAAGGCCGACGATTCGCGGCGGCCAACGACCGCTGCCAAGCCCACGAAGATCGGCGACGGTGTCGGCGCGAGCAAGTAACTCAAACCGCATGCCTACGCCCTTTGGTCGAGGCTCCGCATTGAGCGTCGCTTGCTTCACCGACGCGCGCTTTGTGACGACTCCGCGCTCGATCTCGACAAGTTCGATCTCGCGCACGTCGCCAGTCTTGCCACGCGGCACGAGCGTCGAACCCATCAATTGCGCGTTCTTCACTTCATAGATGCGAATGCCGCCAGCGTCCGCGAAACGCGCGATTCCCGTTTCAGCAAGCGACTTGGTGACACAGGTCCAAGCATCAACCGCCGTAAGCGCGCTCGACGCGTCGCGCCGCGCTTCCGAAACGCGGTGATATCCACCCACGTCATTCCACACGCGCAGAAGCCCTGCGGTGTCAAGATCCTTTGGCTCAAGTTGAATGCCTTTGCCGAGATCGATCGCCTCGGGCTCTGCCTGCGGCACATAGACGAGTGCGTCTTCGCCATCACGAAATGCGGTTGCGTTCCGGAAGAGCAGTTTCAAGAAAGCGCTGTCTTCGGTGCGGTACACGTCGACGGTCGCAAACTCGGCGGTGAATTCCGTCTGCGTTCGACCATCGGGGCTCGTCTCAATTGCGGCAACACCCGCGAGTGCGAGCCGCGTTGAGGGCCCACCTCGCATCGTGCCATCGCCCCGCTCACCCACAATCTCTTCGCCGGGAATCACCATCACTTCATCGGCGTACAACTGCGTGTTTCCCACGCGGAACGCTTCGCCGCGCTCCACCGAACTCACGAAGAGCCGCGTGACATCGCGCGTGATGAGGCGACGCATCGATGTCCAGAATCGCGGAACTCCCGCGTCGACCAAGAGCGCCATACCAAGGAAGAGCACGAGTCCGAGCGCCGCTGCTGGCATCAAGATGCGCCGATACGAGAGGCCGGCCGCCGACATCGCAACGATTTCATTGTCGGCTGCGAGTCGCGCGTACACGATCGTGCCCGCGAAGGCACCTGCGAACGGCAGCGCGTACTGCAGCATTGGCACGGATGCGAGCGTGACGAACTGCAGCACTTCCTCCGCACCGAGGAGGTTTTGCATGATCGGGCGAATCGCCGCTCCGAATGCGATCACCGCGACGAGGACGCTCGCCGTCAGAATCTGCACACGGAGAAGTTCCGCGATGATGTGTCGGATGAGGATGCGCGGCATTCCGGACGTGGCATCCTCCCCCGTTCGGGCAGTTCACGCAACCACCACCGTGGCTGCGGCAAACGCATAGACCCTACAAACCGAACGGCGCTTACCCCGATTTCGGCCGAGCGCGCGGGAAGCCCTGACTGACAGCCTCGGAAGGTCGACGACAAGAAGGCCCTGCGAACTTTCGCGGGTTTCGTGCCATCTGTCATGACGAATTCGCGTACCGATCGACCGGAGAATCCCAGCGACGCTGCGCGTTGCCCGGCGTCATACGCGCTTTCGCGACTTGTCACGCTCGCGCGCGGTAGCTTGCATGTAGGCTCGCATGCAGGCTCGCATGCAGGCTCGCATGCACGTCCGCATGCACGTCCGCATGCACCTCGGATTTCTCCGCGGCAATCTCGCCGGCAAGTTCGCGCCCTGACCCTCATCGAAGTGCTTGTCGCCGCCGCGATCCTCTCGGTCGCCGCGCTTGCTGCCCTCGAACTTCTCGCGACGAACGACGCGGCCGCCCTCGCGGCACGCCGCGAAGCGATGGCATCCGTCGAGGCTGAACGAGCACTCGCGGAAGCGGCCCAAGCCCTACGCGCCGGCCAAGAACCCTCTCTTCGTCGTGTGATCGATCAAGAAACCGGCGGCGAAACGCTCGCAGGATGCGCTCTTGAAGTCCGCACCATCCGAGAAAGTCGGGTGATGGGAGCTCTCGGCGCGAACAACGCCGAAATCCCAATCGCGCGGCTCATAGCGGAAGTCACGGCCCCCGACGGCACCACCCTTGCGATCCTCGAGCGCGTTGCACCGCGTGAGGCAAATGCAGGAGGCATCCAATGATCCGTCGACGTGGCTTCACCCTCGTCGAAGTGATGGTGGCGGCTGGACTCCTCGCGATTGTTGGGTTCGCCATCGTCGCCTTCGTCACAGCGTTCGCGCGTGGTGCGCAAACGCGAGCGCGGGTTTCTGATCCAGCGATCGAGGGATCGCTTCTGGTCGAACGCTTTCGCGCACTTCAGCCATCGACCCGCACCACGCTCGCCAACGACGAACATCTCGCCGCGATTTGGCTTTCCGATCGAGTTCCGAGTCGTACCGTCCACTTGAGTGAACTGGGTTGGTTGCGATTTTGTGCGACATCTGGCGACGTCGTTCTCGAACGAGTCGACGAAGACCGCTTTCTTGATGATCGTGCGCTTGAGAGTGAGTTCGCCTCGAGCGTGGACTTTCTTGCGCTTCGCGATGACATGCTGGGCGAGAACCTTCTCGTCTCAACGATTCTCGCCGAAGGCCTCGACGACGTTCGCTTCGTTGAAGCGTCTCGCGAAAAGCGCGGAGAAACACGCTCAGAACTCTTGATTGAACTCGAAGCTGAGCACGCGGTTGCGCGGCTCGTTCTTTCTCATGCGAATCCTGAGGAACCGCTGCGATGAACATCAAAGCGCTCGATCTAGACCGAGTGTGTGCTTCGAAGCACGCGCAATCTGTGCGAAACTCGCGCTCTTTCCGACGCGAACGCACTTTACGTTGTTCGCG
>JBJOHQ010000317.1:0-6978 GCA_046047595.1 Planctomycetota bacterium
GCCACGATCGCCGCGGGCGGAAACCACACGTTGGTCACGTATGCAAACGGTCAGGTCCGCGGTTGGGGAGCAAACTCGGCGCTTCAGTTGCCAGACCCTGACGAGACGACCTACGCCACCGCGATCGCGGCGGGAGTGTTGCACTCGGTTGGTATTCGTCCAGACGGAACCGTCTGCGGTTGGGGCGACAACTCAGCGGGCCAAGCGCGCGCGCCAAACGACATCTACGCCGTGCGCTCGATCAGCCTCGGCGATCGACACGTGCTCGTCCTCCGAGCGGACAACTCGGTGACATGGCATGGCTCGACGACGTGGGGACAGGCGCAGGTGTCCTACGACTTTCTAACTTCCGCGCGCGCGATCGCAGCGGGTTTCGACCACAACGTGGTGCTGCGCTCCGATCGCACGGTTGCGTGTTGGGGTGAGAACGAGTTTGGACAGTGCGAAGTTCCGCGCAAGCTCACCGATGTGAAAGCGATCGCCGCGAACGAGTATCACAACGCTGCGCTTCGCATGAATGGCACCGTCGTCTGTTGGGGTGCAAATTTCTTCGGCCAATGCACTGTGCCCGCTGGCCTCCACGACGTCACGCAGATCGATGTCGGTTGGTATCACACGGGCGCGCTTCGATTCGATGGATCGATCGTGCTCTGGGGCGACAATACCTACGGACAGTGCACACTTCCGCAGCACGCGTCCGACGCGGTGAAGTACGCCGCGGGTGGCCTTCACAATGTGGCGCGGCGATTCGATGGCTCGGTGTTCTGCTGGGGCGACAATGAATTTGGCCAATGCAACGTGCCGGCGGGCTTGAGCCCCGTGTCGCTGGTCGAAGCGGGGTTCGCGCATACGGTCGTTCTCACGATGGACGGATCCGTCGTCTGTTGGGGTTCCAACAACTGGGGTCAGTCGTCGGTACCCGCTGGCATCAACCAAGGCGCGTTCGGCGAAGTCATCGCGATCCACGCGGGTCGGTTTTCGACCGCGGTTCAACTCCGTGCGCCCGCGCTCATGCTGCGGAGTTCGGGCAACCTCGGCGCGATTGGTGCGGGAGTTACGCACGAGTTTGCGTTTGGAGACCTTCCTCCAGCCGAAGGAGTCGCGACGCTTGCGATCACCGCGCGCGGTGACTTTGATCTTGCGAGTGAGTATCTCACGGTCACGCTTGACGGAAACTTGCAGTCGGCGACGCTCTTTGCCTCGTTTGCGACCGATTGTCCATCAGAAGCCGAGCGGGCCGAACTGACGATCCCAACGGCTCTCTTGAACGCGCTCATATCCGATGGCACTTTGTCGGTGCGTATTGAGGCATCGGCTCAATGTGACGCGCTTCAGTGTCCCGACGCGATTTGCGACGTGAGTTTGCGCTACGACCCCGTCTTCATCGATTGCGACTCGAACGGGATCGAAGATTTAGCTGACGTTGTGGAGGGCGCCGTTGATGACGACCTCGACGGCGTGCTCGACGAGTGCGAGTTCGCGCGCGGCGACTTCGACCTCGACGGCACCGTCGGCGGCGCCGACCTCGCGACGTTGCTCTCGCTGTGGGGCTCCGTCAACGCGCCCTTCGGCGACCTCAACGGCGACGGCATGATCGCCGGCGCTGACCTCGCGATCTTCCTCGGCAACTGGGGGCCGTACTGAGCGGCATGGCGCGATTGAAGTGTGTTCGCGGTACATTCCACGCATGCGCGTCGCGCTTTTCACGACCTGTCTTGCCGAAGCGCTCGCGCCGCGCGCGCTGAAGGCGACCGTGCTCGTGCTCGAAGCATGCGGCGTGCACCCCGAGATGCCCGCCGCGCAAACCTGCTGCGGCCAACCGATGCTCTCGAACGGCCTACCTGCCGACGCGGCGCAGCTCGCGCGACGGATGGCGGAGATCTTCGCACCGTACGACGCCGTCGTCACGCCGTCAGGCTCGTGCTGCTCGGTCGTTCGCGAGAAGTACGCGGGGCTCTTTGCGGAAGGCACGGCTGATCGCGCGGCCGTGGATGCGCTCGCAGCGAAGACGTTCGAACTCGTCGAGTTTCTCGAGACGCGGCTCGGCGTCGACCCTGCTTCGCTCGCGGCGCGATGCCCGGCTCCGTCGCCAAACGCCGCGCCAACCCCGCTCACCTGCCACGACGCCTGCCACCTGCGCGGCATCCACCGCCACGGCTGCACGGCGCCGTTTCTTTCAAAGGTCTTCTCAGCAGCCGGCTGCGGCGAGGTGCGCGAACTCCCCGACATGGCGCAGTGCTGCGGCTTCGGTGGCATGTTCAGTACGCAGTTTCCTGAAGTGTCGACCGCGCTCGGCGAAGAGAAACTCGCGCACGTCGCGTCGACGGGCGCGTCGACCCTCGTTGCGAGCGACACAGGTTGTGCGGCGCACCTCGCGGGCCTCGCACATCGCAAAGCAGTAACGCTGCGCGTGATTTCCCCAGCGGAAGCACTCGCCGAATCGCTGGGGTTGCTCGCGTGAACAAGCTCATCGCGCCCGATCTCCCCTTCGACATGAAGCCGCGTGCGCGCGAGGCCGTGCGCGATCTCAAACTCCAGCAGTTCGTCGGCAACGCGACGCATCTCAAGGACACCCAGCGCGGCGGGATCTTCGGGCGCGACTTCGGCCCCGACTACGACGACCTCCGCACCGTCGCGCGCGACACCAAGCAGTACGCGCTCGATCACCTCGACGAACTCCTCGAACGCTTCATCACGAACGCCGAGGAATCCGGCGCGCGCGTGCACGCCGCGACCACGGCCGCCGAAGCCTGCGCGATCGCGCTCGAGATCGCGCGCGCGCACGGCGCGAGGAGTTGCGTCAAGAGCAAGTCGATGGTGACCGAAGAAATCGGTCTCCTCCCTGCCTTCGAAGCCGCGGGCATCAAGACGCTCGAAACCGATCTCGGCGAGTTCATCCTGCAAATCGACGACGACGCGCCGTCGCACATCGTCACGCCGATGATTCACAAGGATCGCGTCGCGACGGCGAAGAGTTTCGTGCGTGAACTCGGCGCGCGTTACACCGAAGACCCGACCGAACTCACGATGATTGCGCGCGAACACATGCGCGGTCTCTATCGCGCGGCCGACATCGGCGTTTCGGGCGCGAACTTTCTGCTCGCCGATGAAGGCGCCGCCGTCATCTGTACGAACGAAGGCAACTTCGATCTTTCGGTCGGCGGTCCGCCCGTCCACATCGTCTTCGTCGGCATCGAGAAACTCATCCGTGGCGCGCGCGACCTCGCGCCCTTCCTGAAACTGCTTGCACGGAGCGGCACCGCGCAACCACTCACGGTCTACACGAGTTTCGTGCGTGGCCCGCGCCGCGCGGGCGAACACGGCGGCCCGAAGGAACTGCACTTCGTCCTCGTTGATGCGGGGCGCGTTGGTGTCCTCGCGAGCGAGAAGCGCGATCTCTTGCGCTGCATTCGCTGCGGCGCATGCCTCAACGCGTGCCCGGTCTATCGCAAGGTCGGCGGCCATTCGTATGGCTCGATGTACGCGGGCCCCATCGGCGCGGTGCTCACGCCCGAACTCGAGCGCGCGCAAGGATCGGGTGATGCGACGGCCAACGGAGGCCTCGCGAACTACCCCGATCTTCCGCGCGCGAGTTCGCTCTGCGGCGCGTGTTACGAAGCGTGCCCCGTCAAGATCGACATCCCGAAGTTCCTCTTGCATGACCGCGCGCGATTGCGCGACGCGAAGCTTTCACCAACAAGCGAAACGCACACGCTGCGACTCTGGCGATGGCTCGCGGAACGACCAGTCTTTTTCCGATTCGCGATCGGTGCCGTGCGACTCCACGCGCGCATGCTCGGCCAACGCGATGGGACGATTGGCGACGCACGCGCGTGGCTCAAGTCGGCGCCTGGCCCTGGCGCTGGATGGACCGCAACGCGCGACCTCGGCATCGCAACGGGCGAGAGTTTCCGCGATTGGTTCGCGAAGCATGACGCACGGAACGAGAAGTCGGGAGGCTCGCAGTGACTACGCGCAGTCCTTCTGTCGACGCGTTACTCACACGCGTCCGCGCGGCGGTGCGCGCGCAGCCTGTGACGGTCGCGATGGTGCCCGATCACGCGGTCGTTCGCCGGATTCCGCGCGATCGCGCGGGGCTTTCTGAACTCACCGAACTCTTCGCAACAAAGGCTGCCGCCGTCGGCATGCGCGTGACGCGCGCGGACGACGCAGGCCTCGACGCCGCACTCACGAAACTGCTTGAAAACCGCGGGAAAACGGTCGTTGCGGTACGCGACGCAGCACTTGCCGCGCGTGCGACGACCGCGGTCAACGCCGCACGCGCACACCTCGCACCGAACGACAACGACGACATCCTCTTCGACTGCGAAGTCGGCATCACCGATGTCGATGCGGCGATCGCCGAGTCGGGCTCGCTCGTCATCTCGACGAACGGCCGCATCCGCAACGCGTGGATCACGCCGCCCATCCACATCGCGATCGTGCGCGCATCGCAGATCATTCCCGACTTAGTCGATCTCTTCGAGCCGCGCCCTCATGCGTCAAACCACGATGCATCACACCCCGACGCATCACACCCCGACGCGCTCGACGCCGCATCGACGACGATCATCACTGGCCCATCGAAAACCGCCGACATCGAGGGCGTGCTCGTGACAGGCGTGCACGGCCCTGCGGTTGTTGAGATCGTGCTCGTCGGTTGAGGCGAATTCAGTCGCGCGCATGGGATGACTCGCGGGAGTTCCGCGCGATCTATGCAAGGCAATCTTCTCGCGCGGGCGTCCTTTCATCGATGTGGCGGCGGCTGCGGGCGAAGTGCCCGCTGCGCGTTCTTCCGGCTACTTCCCGAGGCGTCGACCGATCGCCGCAGTCGCCATCTGATTGAAGGGCTCATGCGCCGAACGCAAAAGAAGCGCCATGGCCGGATCTGCATCCGCACCCTCCGGCGTTCCGCTTCGGAACGGCGGTTGAGGGTCGTACTCGATGAACATCTGCACGGCCTTCGCATAGGCATCGCCGCGCCATCGTCGAACAAGATGCAGGCCATAGTCGATGCCCGCGGTGACGCCGCCACCCGTAATTCGATTCCGATCAACGACGAACCGCGCATTCACCGGTGTCGCACCCGCGCACTTGAGGACATCTCGCGAAATCCAGTGGCTCGTGGCGCGATAGCCGTCGAGGAGTCCTGCTGCTGCAAGTACCAACGCGCCTGTGCAGACGCTGCCAACAATGCCGTCACGCGCGCCGTGCAGGCGGAGGAAATCAATCGTCTCCGCGTCTTCCATCGCAGCAAGGGTTCCCTCCATGCCTCCAGGTACGACGAGGAGATCGAGGCGCTCTCGCGCATCGGCGAAGGTCGCATGCGGCGTCACCGCCGACTTACCCTCACACGGAACCGGCGCCATCGACTTCGCGATGAAGCGCACTTGCGCCCCCATCATGTTCAGAAAGACGTGGTACGGACCAATCGCGTCCAACGACACGAAACCGGGGTAGAGAAGGATCCCGATCTTCTCACTCCCCTCGCGCAACTGAAGTTCGTTCATGTCGCGCCCATGTCGCTCGGCCGCATCGGTTGATTCGGCTGGCTGCGGCGGATCCTGTCGGCTGTACGCGGCCCGTGCCTCACGCGCGTCAACCATCGACCCGAGTGCGGCCGCTGCGAGAATGCGCAGCGCGTCTCGTCTGTTCGTTCCGCCAAATTGCTCGTCGTGATGCATGTGCAATGCTCCCTCGTGTTTGTTGTCGCTTTTAAGAAGGTCTAGTAGTAGAAGTTGCCCAACATGTGTTGGATGCGCAGGTCCCGACTGCCTGCGCCACTCAGATCGATGTTCGCGCCGTCAAGCCAATCAACCGATCCATCCGACCACGCGCGGTGAATGCCCTCGAATTCCTTTCGATAGAAGCGGAAGTCGCTGTAGCGAGGCGTACCTGGCTTGACACGGAAGGTCTCGAACCTTCGTTCCTCATTCGTGTTGAACTCGCCAAGAACATCGGCCCACATCACTCCCCGCGACTCATTGCGGCGATGCGCTGAGTGGCCGGGATTCACGATGGTGGCGATCCCCGATGTCACCATTTGCGAGTCTTCGATCCCCGCCACATAGACGTACCCGGTGTAAAGGCCGCCACCCACCGTCAATCCGAGCGCGTAGTCACTCTCGACTGCAAATGGGGAGTTGATCCACACCGGCTGCTGCGCACGAACGGGCCATTCGATTGCCGTTCCGCCCGGAACATCGAGGCCGAGGTAGTTGCCGATCTGCCTGAGCCGCTCCACGCGGATACTGCTCGGCACGATTGTTCCGAGGTCGGGAAACACGCGATGATCGGTGAAGTAGCTGATATCCGCGATCGCAAGGTTGCGGAGATTGTTCACGTTCTGCGCGATCAATCCTGATCGCCTCAATCGACTGATCGCAGCAAGCGACAACGCCACGATCAGCGCGATGATGGCGATGGTCACAAGCACTTCGACCAACGTGAGTCCACGTCGAGTGGTGGATGCGATTTGCGGATTCAGCATGGCCCCCACGCGCCGAGGAGTGCCGACAGATCCTCTGATCCAACTACACCATCGCCGTTGAAGTCCGCGGATCCCGCCGTACCCCATTCGCCGAGCAGATTGGCGAGATCCGACGATCCCGTCTGGCCATCGCCATCGATGTCCGTCGTGCAGGCAACAGCGAGGTCGGCCGACACGACCAGGCTTCCGATCCGGAGGCCACTCGTCGACTTCGGGAAACCGAGCAAGATCAAGGCATCGCCAATGAGTACATCGCCTGTGATCTCGAGCCGCGCGCCCTTCACCGTCACGTCAACGCTCCCAATGTCCGCGAAGACGGCGTTGGCGAAACTGAGATTCGAAGTCAGGACCAATCCCGACCGAACTCCATCGACACGCGCCGGCGAGTAGCGAAGTCCCCAGTCGCCGAAGAGCAGTTGTCCGTTGATGCCTGGGTCAAGTGAGAACCGCGTGAGCCCGCCGAAGGCGATCTGCTCGCCACCGACAAG
>JBJOHQ010000318.1:0-2687 GCA_046047595.1 Planctomycetota bacterium
GCGCGGCTTCGAACAGCCATCGGGCGTGATCTCTCTGTGTAACTCAAACCTCCACGGTTCCGATGGCTCTCGGTGTTCACTTCGTGCACACCTCGAGACATCGGGCACCCGTGATTTTGAGCACTCGCAGCTGGCGTCGATTAGCATCCGCGCATGTCGACTTCTTCAGGTTCCTCGAAGGGTGCAGCGCGCCAGACAGCGTTCCTGTTCGTTGCGCTCATCGCGGCGATCGCCACGGGCCAGTACCTGCACGCGCAAGGCGGCACGCTCTCGAGCTTCTGGCAAATCGCTGGCGACTATCTCCTCGTGCGCCCGCTGCAGATGCTTGTCATTCCGATCGTCTTCCTAAGCGTCGCGTGCGGTATCGCCTCGGTTGGCAAGCCTGCAACCCTTGGTCGACTTGGCCTCGGAACCGTTGTCCTCTACGTCCTCAGCATGTTGATCGCAGCGACACTCGGCGCGATCCTCATCGAAACGTTCTCACCAGGCGTCGGCGTCGCACCGGAAACACGCGCTGCGCTCATGCAGCAAGCAACACAAGATTTCACAAGCGACGCGACGCGCGTCCAACGCATGCAAGACGCGCAATCGACCGGCGTCGGCGGCGCATGGCTCAACATTCTGTCGCAAATCGTGCCGCGCAATCCAATTCAAGACATGGTCGCTGGGTCCACGATGGCCGCGATCATCTCAGCAATTCTGCTTGGGCTTGGCCTCGCGGCGACGGGTGATCGTGGCAAGCCCGCGCTCGATTTCTTTCAAGCACTCCTTGGTGGAATCATGCAGATCATCGGATGGATCCTGTGGATCATGCCGATCGGTCTCTACTTCTTCGTCACGGGCGTGATCGCGAAAATCGGCCTGCAGAATGTTGCGACACCCGTGCTTGGCTACATGGCCGTCGCGCTCGCGGGTTTGGCGATTCACGCCTTCCTCATCCTGCCCCTCTATTGCTCGATTTTCGGCGGAGGAAACGGCTGGAGTCTGTTGTGGAAGTTACGCCGCGTGTTCCTGACGGCATTCTCGACGTCGAGTTCGAACGCGACGCTCCCCGTCACGATCGAAGCGTGCATCAACGAAGGTGGCTGCTCGAAACGCGCCACCAACTTCTGCGTTCCGCTCGGCGCCACGATGAATATGGACGGAACCGCACTCTATGAAGCGGTGGTTGTGCTTTTCCTTTTCCAACTCTTTGGCGTGGATCTTGGGGTTTCTGAGATCGTCCTTGTGGTCCTGACGAGCGTACTCGCAGCGATTGGCGCCGCAGGAATTCCAAGCGCGGGCCTCGTCACCATGGTGATCGTCATCACCGCGGTCAACGCGACAATCGCGGGCCGCGGCATCGAGCCACTGCCGATTGCCGCGATTGGCGTCATTCTCGGCGTGGACCGCATCGTCGATATGACACGTACGGTCGTGAACGTCTGCGGCGACTGTGTGGTTGCGAAGATCATGACGCGCGTTGCGCCAGATGAACCCGAGGTCGCAACGTGATCGACGTGCGCGCGCTCCTTCAAGCGACATCCGTCGTGATTGGCATGTCGAACGCGATCGCGTTTGCACATGGCGCCGATGTTTCGAAGACCGCGACGCAAGCTTCGAATCCGACCACAACCGCAGCGCCGCGCGCGCGCCCGAACATCATCGTCATTCTCGCCGACGACCTCGGTTGGGGTGACCTTTCCGTTCAAGGAAACACCGCCTTCAAGACGCCTGCGATTGATCGCCTCGCGGCGGAAGGCACGCGATTCACGCAGGGATATCAAGCTGCAAGTACATGCACGCCAACGCGCGCCGCACTCCTGACCGGTCGATTTCCCGCGGAATTACAGCTCTTTTCACCACTTGTCGAGAACGGCCGCAACGGAGCACTCGGCAACGCAGAGCGACTCGATCCCGACGTACCAACGATCGCCGATATCCTTCAGCGCGCGGGCTACGAAACGGTTCACATCGGGAAGTGGCACCTCACCGTCGGCGCGACGGCGCAGACGCCGCTGCCGTATGGCTTCGACCGCGCGCGTTGGGTTGATCTTCGCGAGGGTGAACGTGATCTCGCGACCTTGCCCGAGCGACCGACCAACAGCGCGACACTCGTCGATGCCGCGATCGAAGAAATCGATCGTGCGCAGGCGACGAAGTCACCGTTCTACATGCAACTCTGGTTGAGCGATCCACATGCGCCAGTCGCTCCGAGCGAACAACAACGCGCGCCATTTCGTCGAAATGTTCCGGAAGGGATCACCGCGCCTGATGAGTTGTACGCGGCTGCGGTGACCGAGCTCGATCGACAAATCGGCCGCTTTCTCGATGCACTCGACGCGCGGAAGCTCAGCGAGAACACGCTCGTCATCTTCACCTCTGACAACGGCCCCGCCACGGCGGCGATGGCGCCGGTCCGTTGGAGTGCGGCCGGAAGCGCGGGGCCATTTCGCGGCGGAAAGCGCAGTCTTTACGAGGGCGGCATTCGTGCACCGTGGATCGCGCGTTGGCCGAACGTCGTGCCCGCGGGTTTCGTCGATCGCGAGAGCGTGATTTGTGGTCTGGATTTGGCGCCCACACTTGCCGCGTTGATCGATGGCGTCGAAGTTGATCCCGCCACACGCGCCGCTTGGGACGGCGTTGACTTCAGCGCGGCGGTGCGCGGCGCGAAGGACTCACGAGAACAATCATCAAAGCCGCGCGCT
>JBJOHQ010000319.1:0-6771 GCA_046047595.1 Planctomycetota bacterium
TTCGCCCCAGAAATGCTTGCGCTCGTCGCAGGCGAAGGCCGTGTTCGCACAGAAGCAAGCGAAGCCGCGCGCAATGCGTGGCGCGTGCGCTTCTCCCCAACCTACATCGCCGCACAAGGCGAGATTGATCGCATCGCGGGCGAGCGGCGGAAGCTCCTCGAAGGCACTCCGCGCACGATGGTCATGAAGGAAATGGCAACGCCGCGCGAGACGTATGTCCATATGCGCGGCGCGTACGACCAGCCCGACAAGAATCGCCGCGTCGAACGCGCGGTGCCCGCGGTCCTCGGCGCACTCTCGGCCGACATGCCGAAGTCGCGCCTTGGTCTTGCGCAGTGGATGGTCTCCGACGAAAACCCGCTGACCGCGCGCGTGATTGTGAATCGCGCGTGGGAGCAACTCTTCGGTGCGGGCATCGTCCGCACGAGCGACGATTTCGGCTTGCAAGGCGAGTGGCCGACGCACCCAGAACTCCTCGATTACCTCGCGGTTTCCTTCCGCGACGGTGGTTGGGATTACCACAAGTTGCTTCGTGACATCGTGACGAGCGCGACGTATCGCCAGAGTTCGCGCGTGCGTCCTGAGATCGCCGCCGCCGATCCCGGCAACCGCCTGCTCACCTACTTCCCGCGTCAACGTCTCGCTGCCGAACAGATTCGCGATTCGGCGCTCTACGTCGCGGGGCTTCTCAAGGAGAGCGCGGGCGGCGCGAGCGTGAAGCCGTATCAACCCGATGGCTTGTGGCAAGAAGTTGCCATGCTCCAATCGAACACGCGCATCTACGAGCAGGGGATGGGCGACGACCTCTGGCGCCGCAGCATATACACCTATTGGAAGCGCGCAGCGCCGCCGCCAACGATGCTGACGCTCGACGCGCCGACGCGCGAGTTCTGCACGACGAAACGGCTTGTCACGAATACACCGCTGCAAGCGCTCGTCTTGTGGAACGACCCGCAATTCGTCGAGGCCGCACGCGCCACTGCCGAGCGCACCTTGCGTGAAGCGGACGACGATACGGAGCGCTTGGCGCTTCTCTTCCGACGCGCCACGGGCACGCAACCAAGCGACGCGGCACTCGCGCGTATGGCGGCAACGCTTGAAGAGAATCGTCGTCGATACGTCGCCGCGCCCGATGCCGCAGCGCAGTTGCTTGCGGTGGGTGCGGCGCCACGAACGACCGAATTCCCCGCGTCCGAAGTTGCCGCGTGGACATTGCTCGCGAATGCCGTCCTTTCGAGTGATGCAGTGATTGTGAAAGACTGAATCTGATGAGTGACGCGGCGTCTTCCGACGTCACGCTTTGGAGTAACCCGATGTCGAAGCCAAAGATCAGCGCAACGCCCGCCGACGGACTTGAGGAGTACCTCCTCAACATGACCCGTCGTCGATTCTTCGGAACGCTCGGGTCGAAGTTCACGTCGACACTCGGTGCTGGTCTTGGCGGAGTCGCGCTCGCGCAACTGCTCGCGGGACGCACGGCGAACGCGGCGCCATCGCCATCGCCATCGCCCTTGCTCGCCGCTGACGGCACGCCCGCAGGCGCGCCCGCGTTCATGCCCGGCCCACACTTCGCGCCGAAGGCGAAGCGCGTCATCTATCTCCATATGGAAGGCGCGCCGAGCCAGCTCGATCTCTACGACTACAAGCCCGATCTCGTGAAGCGTTTCAACGAGGACTTGCCAGACTCGATCCGGAACGGGCAGCGCATCACCACGATGACGAGCGGTCAATCGCGCTTCCCTGTGGCGCCGACGAAGTTCCGCTTCGATCGCTACGCCAACAACGAAGACGGCGTCTATCTCTCGGAACTCTTGCCGCACACGGGCGGCGTCGCGGGTGACATCTGCCTCATTCGCTCGATGCACACGCAGGCGATCAATCACGAGCCTGGCATCACGTTCTTCCAAACTGGTTCAGAACAGCCAGGTCGCCCGAGTTTCGGCTCGTGGATGAGTTACGGCCTCGGCAGCATGAACGCGAATCTGCCGAGTTTCGTCGTGATGATCACGCAGGGAATCGGCAACATGCAGGCGCTGAGCGCGCGCTTTTGGGGCAGTGGATTCTTGCCAAGCGAACACCAAGGTTGTCGTCTGCGCTCGGGCCGCGATCCGGTGCTCTATTTGCGCGACCCTGAAGGCGTCACGCGCGAAGATCGTCGTCGCATGCTCGATCTCGTCGGGCAACTCAACGAAGAGGAGTTCGACGAAAGCCTCGATCCTGAAGTGCGCGCGCGCATCGCGCAGCACGAAATGGCCTATCGCATGCAGATGTCGGTACCCGAACTCACCGACTTCTCTGATGAAGACGCGGCAACGCTCGAGATGTACGGGCCAGACGTCCACAAGCCCGGCTCATTCGCGGCGAATTGCTTGCTTGCGCGGCGCCTCGCTGAGCGCGACGTGCGATTCATTCAGTTGTACATGCGCGGTTGGGATCAACACGGCAATCTTCCTGGCGAACTCAGCGCGCAGGCCAAGGCCGTCGATCAGCCGCAGGCCGCGCTCATCAAAGATCTCAAGCGTCGCGGCTTGCTCGACGACACGCTCGTCTTGTGGGCTGGCGAATTCGGCCGCACGGTGTATTCGCAAGGCCAACTTTCGCGCGACAACTATGGCCGCGATCACCACCCGCGATCGTTCAGCGTGTGGGCCGCGGGCGGCGGCATCAAGCCGGGCATCACGTGGGGCAAGACCGACGATTACTCGTACAACATCGTCGAGAACCCCGTCGAAGTGCACGATCTCCACGCGACGATGCTGCATCTTCTTGGTCTTGACCACAAGAAACTCGTCTATCGCGCGCAGGGCCGTGACTATCGCCTGACCGACGTGAAGGGCGAGTTGGTGCGCGGCATCATGGCTTGACGAAAGAAGCGCATGGTGAAAATCTGATGCTTGATGCGCTGTCGCTCATCGTGGAAGGCCTCGCAAACCTTGCGAAGGGGTCGCGCTCGCCTGGCGAGCGAGTCGGGTGGGCCCGCGGCGCGTGGTCTCCCGCTCGCGGCGCGTGGTATCACGCTCGCGGCGCGTGGTCTCCCGCCCGCGGCGCGTGGTCTCCCGCCCGCGCGTGGCTTTCCCAGGCCGCAGCTTTCTAGGCCGCAGTGCTTTCCCTGTTGCGTACGCCGCGTCGAGCCGATACCTAGCGCCGTATGGCAGCAAACGGCCCCGTGAATCTCATCCTCGACTTCGACTCGACCATCGTCGCCGCTGAAGGCCTTGACGAAATTGCACGCCTCGCGCTTGCGGACGACCCCGATCGCGATGCGAAAGTCCTCGCGATCGAGGGCATCACCCGCGATGGCATGGAAGGCCGCATCGGGATCGACGAGTCGCTGCGCCGTCGTTTCGCCATGCTCACGATCACGAAGGCGCATGTTGCGGAAGTGGTGAAACTTCTCAAGAAGCGGCTCGCGCCGAGCTTCCGCCGTCACCGCGCGGAGGTGAAGAAGAACGCATCGCGGATCTGGGTTGTGAGTTCTGGTTTCCGCGACTACGTCGTGCCGGTCTGCGCCGAACTCGGTATCGCCGCCGACCACGTCATTGCGAACGACCTCCTTTGGTCGAAGGACGGCCTCTGCACTGGCTACGACACCGCATCGCCGCTCGCACGACCGAAGGGAAAGCCCGCAGCGGTGCGTGCGTTGCGACTTGATCGCGACGGCGCGCTCGTCGTCGCCGTTGGTGATGGCGCGACCGACTGCGAGATTCGCGACGAAGGCGCCGCGCGCGAGTTTGTCGCGTACTGCGAGAATATCGAGCGCGAAAGCGTCGTCGCGCGCGCCGATCGCGTCGTGCGCAGCGTCGATGAGTTGCTGTGGATCTACGGTTTGCCCGGCGCTCCGAGTTACCCGAAGTCGCGCATGGTCGCGCTCCTCTTAGAGAACATTCACGCCGACGCCGCCGCGCGACTCGCAGACGAGGGCTACAAGGTCGAGTCGCTCTCTGATGCGCTCCCCGAAGCCGAACTCGCGCGCGCATTGAAGGGCGTGTCGCTCCTTGGAATTCGCTCAAAAACCCGCGTGACAGAGAAGGCACTCGCCGCTGCAGATCGCCTGCTCGCGGTCGGTTGCTTCTGCATTGGAACGGAACAAGTTGATCTCACGGCGGCTGGTGCGCGTGGTGTTGCCGTTTTCAACGCGCCGTACTCCAACACGCGCAGCGTTGTTGAACTCGCGATCGGCGAGATCGTGATGATCTTCCGACGCGCGATCGAGTCGGATCGCATTTTGCACGCGGGCGGTTGGCGCAAGAGTGCGCAGGGTTGCCGCGAAGTTCGCGGGAAGACGATCGGGATCGTGGGCTATGGCCACATCGGCTCGCAACTTTCGGTGCTTGCCGAGGCGATGGGCATGCAGGTGCTCTATCACGATGTTGCGGAGGTCATGCCGCTTGGAAACGCGCGGCGTGCGAAGAATCTCGCGGAACTTCTCGCGAAGTCCGATGTCGTGAGTTTGCATGTCGATGGACGCCGCGAGAACACGCATCTCATCGGCGAGCGCGAACTTCGCAAAATGCGCCCTGGTTCGGTGCTCGTCAATCTTTCGCGCGGCCACATCGTCGACCTCGAAGCACTCGCGGCGAGCTTGCGCGCGGGGCATCTCGCGGGCGCGGCGGTGGATGTGTTCCCCGCCGAACCCAATTCGAACAAGGAGCCGTTTGATACGCCGCTCCGCGGAATTCCAAACGTGATTCTGACTGCGCATATCGGTGGCTCGACCGCCGAAGCGCAGCAGGGGATCGGCGTCTTCGTCGCACATCGCCTCGTCGATCATGTCAACACGGGTTCCACCGCGGGCTGTGTCAATCTCCCCGAAATCGCGCTTCCGCCAACGCCGCGCGCACATCGTTTCCTTCACCTGCATCGCAACCAACCGGGCGTCCTCGCCGAGATCAACGGCATCCTCGCGCGCCGCAAGATCAACATCCTCGGCCAGTCGCTGCGCACGAGCGAAGACGTTGGTTACGTCGTGACCGACGTCAACAAGTCGTACGACGATGCTGTTGTCCACGACTTGCGCGCAGTCTCAGGTACGCTGCGATTCCGCGTGCTGTACTAGGCTGCTGCTGCGTGCATTGATGCTCGCGAGCATGCCCAGTCGCGGAGCGAAATAGAACACGACGTCGGCGGCAAGCGCTCGACGTCGTGGTTGTTGTAGCTGTCGTGGTTGTTGTATTCGCCGTGGGTGCGGGGAGGCTGAAGTCGCGTTAGCGACGACGACGAGCAACGAGGGCTGAAAGCCCCAAGAGCGCGATCGCTCCCGGTGTCGGAACTGGATTGAAACTCCAAACGACCGACGCGAAGCCAGTGCTGTTCACGACGATACCGCGATCGACCATGATCGACGTCACCGTGTAATCTCCCGCGTCGATGGTGGTTTGGAATCCTCCAAACGCGCCTGCTCCCGCCACGCCAACGGTGGTTACGACTCCATTGTCGATCGTCACTGAAGCGATAACTTCGTCCGTTGAAGTGCGCTTCACAGCCCAAGTGGCAAACTCGTTCACGAGGTTGTTCCACGACCAGTTGATGTTGAACGCGGTCGCGGTCGATGCGGAGAAGGTCGAGCTCGCGAGCGAGCCGCCGTACACATCTTGCACAGGGAGGTTGAACTGCGCGAGGTGTGAGAAGCCCGTGCCGGTGAAAATCGCGCTCGTCCCAACGAGTCCGTCGGTCTCAGGGCTCGTGAATGAGTAATAGCCTGGGGTGGCGTACTGCTGCGTCGCATAATCCGCGGCGGTGTCCGGTCGGTCTGTGCTCACAGTGCTTCCGAGGGAGAATGGAAGAAAACCTGCCGATGCGACCGAAGTGAGTGACAGGGTGGTCAGGAGTACGTGACTTGCGATGTGTACTCGGGACAAAGGGATGCCTTTCGGGCCGCAAACTGGCCTCAGCGAAGAGTGGCGAAAGGCTCCAGAACCGAGCGGGTTGAGGTCTACAACACCCAACGACCAATCGATCTGCGCCCCGGGAGATCGGACACAAGCGGTAATGAAAAACACTTGCGCGACTAGTCATAGAAGCGCAAAGCAGCCGAAGACCTGGTCACAGAACTTCAACGATTTGTTCGATTTCCAATTTTGGATCCTGCGGCGCAGCCTTCGGATCCGTCGGCATCCAACCGGCCACTTCGGACGCTTCTGCCTGCAAGTGCAAAGTCTCTGCGGGCATACTCCGAATCGAGTTCGCGTTCGCAAGGTCTCGCGCGCCGTTCGTCGAGATTGCGCGACCGAGAGTTTGGCGCTCGGTATGCTGCGCCCATGCGCCTCGAATCCCACCCGTTGTCTCGCCCATCTCGCACGATCTTTGGCGACGTTTCTTCGCGAAATGCGCTTGTTGCCGCGGTTTTCTGCGGATCCCACTCCGGCGTTCTGAAGGTCGCGACGGGCGTGGTGCTTGGGGTCACGATGTTGGTGAACGTCGAGTCTGCGACCTTCGCCGCAGGCGCATCAGCCGCGCTCGGGGTTGCCGAAGCGACGGCGACCCAAGACAGCAAGGCAACCCAAGACGGCAAGGCAACCCAAGACAGCAAGGCGACCCAAGACGGCAAGGCGACCCAAGACGGCAAGCCAACTCAGGACAGCAAGGGCAGCCAACCCAGCCCGAAGACGCCGGCGTCGAAGCCAAGCGCACCACAGACGGAAGCTCCGAAGACCCCCGCACAACCCGCGCAGCAGGAGCAGCCAACCGCTTCGGAACGGCCTGACACCGTCGCGACCCCTCAGCCGTCGCCGGCGGGTGCTCCCGGGAAGAACCTCCCTGGGATGCGCGAGG
>JBJOHQ010000320.1:0-3606 GCA_046047595.1 Planctomycetota bacterium
TCGTTGTGGTCGATGTAGAGACGCAGTCGGTTGCACTGCTCGATGCGCGTTCGACGCCACCGTTACACATCTCGATCGCGGGCGGAAGTGGCGCACTTCCCGCGCGGTTTGGTGAGATTTCTGCACTCGCGGTGGATGCCTCAGACGCACGCATCTACGTGGCAGATCGCGTTCGACATCGCGTGGATGTTCTTGTTGCTGATTGGACCAAAGAGGGACAGCAGAAACTTGATCTCTTTATTCCGCGCCTTGCGCGATCGATGGATCTCGCGCGAATCTTGAAGGCCGCATCGGCGCAGAAGGTTGGCGGGCTGACGCGCATGCCCGAGGTCGTCGACATGTTGGTTGGTCCTGCGGCAGGGGGCACGGGTCAACTCTTGTTGCTCGATCGCGCGAATCGCGGCATCGTGCGCACCGACACGTCGCTCTCGACGGTCGCGTTCGAGCCGCTGCCTGAATCGGTGCGTTGGCCGGAGGAGTTTGCGCTCGGAGCGGACGGGACCATGTTTGTGGTTGATCCAGTCGCGGGCGCACTCTTCGAACGGCACCCTGATGGAACCTCATGGAACGTTCGAACGAAACTGGGCGATGTCGCGCTCATTCGACCGAGCGGCGTCATCGCGTTTGGCGACGTTGTTGTCGTTGCCGACGCCGCGCGTGACGCGTGCGTCGTGTGGGACGGCACCACGGCGCGACTTGTCGGTGAGCGCGGCGGACTGGATGAGCAGTTCTTCGATCCCGCGAGCATCGTTTCCACGGATCTTGGTGCGATCGTGATCGATCGCGGAAATCACCGATTTCAGCGCTTCGTGAAGAAAGGTGACGATCCGTTTGGTTGGAATATGACGGGCGGACTCGGTCGATTCTTCGATCGCAAACGACGTGGTTCGCCGGGATACATTGCGCCGACGACTGCACCGACCATGGCACCGACGACCGCGCCAAAAACGGCACCGGCAACGGCGCCCGCAACCGCACCAACAACTGCACCGACTCCGAAGCCTGCGGAGCCTGCACCCGCTGATGCGGCCACGTTCATGCAGCGAGAGACATCTCGAGAGGTGCCAGACCAAAGTTCACGCGAAGTTTCGTCGATGGATCAGCGCCGAAGCATGCAAGTCGTCGAACCCACGAACACATCGCATGCGAACGGAGTCTGGCGATGAAGCTTCCGCGTTCCATGTGTGTGTTGCGTAGCCAAGTTGCGAGCGCGCTCGTACTCGCGGTAGCATCGGTTGGGTGCAGCGAGGCGGAGCCTGCGCACGTGGCATCGGGGAATTCGGCGCCGGAAACCTCGCACGCGCCATCTTCAGCATCGACTGAAGTGCCGGCCGAAGTTCGCGCCGACGCAGAGGCCGACACAGAGGTCGCCACGCAGTCGAAGTCATCCCCGAACATAGCCGACGCGACATGGCTCACGTCTGCTGCGCGTGAAGCGCCCTCTGCGGACGCGACATACGTCATCCGCTGGGAACCGATCGGTGGCGCCATTCCTGACGCGGAGCCATTCTCAATTGCGATCGAGGTTGAACGCAAGGATGGCAAGCCGCTGGCGTCCACGGTTTCGGTGATGGCCGACGCAGAAATGCCGCACCATGGCCATGGCATGAACCTGGTGCCGACAGTTCGCGCAGGACCGCGAGCCGGTACGTTCGTCGCGGAAGGGCTGTTGCTCCACATGAGTGGTCGGTGGACCTTCGCCATCGATGTCGAAGAAGATGGACTTCTCGAGCGTGCGCAGTGGATCATCGATGTTGAGTAATCCGAAGCCAATTGCTCGAGGGTTTCGAATCCCGCAACGGTTTCGAATCCCGCAACGCGCGCTCCGCCGTTTCTTGCGAGGCGCTGGCCTCGTGCTTTCTTCGATTTGCGTGTCGTTGTCGCTGGGGCAAAAAGTCTCGGGGCAAGCAGTCTCGGGGCAAGCAGCGTCGGCGCAAGCAGTTTCGCCGCTCCCTGACGAACTACGAATGCTCTCGCCAGACGAGGTTTCGCGGATTCTGCGCATGACACCCATGCCCGCAATCCCTGCGGATCCATCGAATCGGTTTGCAGAGAGCGATGCAGCCGCGCGGCTCGGACACGCGCTCTTCTTCGAGAAAGCGCTTTCGCCACGCGGAGTTTCCTGCGCAACTTGCCATCAGCCTGAGCGCTACTTCACCGATGGCAACGCGCTCGCGCAGGGAGTTGGAACCGCGCGGCGTAACGCGCCGACGATCGTTGATGCCGCGCGTCGACGATGGGTTGGTTGGGATGGCAAGTTCGATTCACTCTGGTCGCAAGCACTCGCGCCGATCGAGCATCCCGATGAAATGGGAAGCGATCGGCGAACGTTGCTTCGGGTTGTGCGCGATACGCCCTCGTATCGCTTGCTCTTCGAAAGAGCGTTTGGTCCTTTTCCAAATGAACTCGCGATGCGTGATGGCGTTTCGGATCCGCTCGCGACCTCGGGCGCATTGCCGAGTGATCACGTCGAAGAGATCAACAGCACGACCGCGCTGGTGCTCAAGGCACTTGGCGCGTACCAACGGCGCGTGCTTTCGACGGAAACGCCGCTCGATCGATTCGTGGCGTCGCTGAAGAAGAAGGGCGACGCCAACGCGGCGGATGCATCCGATGAGAGCAAGGCCACGTTCGAGAGTGACACGTTCGGTGCCGCGGCCCGTCGCGGACTCGCGATATTCGTCGGTCGCGGCGGTTGTTGGCAGTGTCACCGCGGGCCGAATTTCACCGATGAAGAGTTCCATGCACTTGGGCTCGTCGGTGCGAACGGTCGCGTTCCCGATGATCCCGCGCGTGAAGCTGCGGTGACGTTCCTGAAGGCGAACCCGTTCAACGTGGCCGGTGCATGGAGCGACGCGCAGAGTTCCGCGAAAGCGGCCATGGTGCGCGGGCTCAAGGAGGGCGGAGAGCAGTTTGGGCAGTTCCGAACGCCGCCGCTCCGAGGGGTTGCCCTCACGCCGCCCTATATGCATGATGGGCGTTTCGCGACGCTCTCGGACGTGGTGCGCTTCTACGACACGCTCGAAGGAGCGTCGCCCGCGGGCCACCACGGAGAAATGGTCCTTGAACCTCTTGGGTTGACCGAACAGGAACGGTCGGATCTCGTCGCGTTTCTCGAGAGTCTGAACCCCGACATGACGATCTTGCGCCAATCCGAGTGGTGGAGGGATCCGACGGGTTCTCCGGACCGTAACGGGACGACTCCGACGGAGGTTGGTCCGAGCGGCCTTCAGAAATGAGGACGCAATCTGAGTTGATGGCTGAGTTGATGGCTGAGTTGATGGCTGAGTTCTCGGTTGAGTTCCCGACATGCCCTCACCGCGTCATTCCCAAGAACTTTGACCGTTCGCAAGATTTGTCTTCTTACCACGTTCGATCCTGAGGCATATTTCTGATCCTCAAGCCTGATCCTCAAGCCTGATCCTGAAAGAAGCCTCTGTTTCCGTCCTCGAACCGATCTAGCGCCTCACTCCGAAATCAACCGACACTCACCGACACTCAACGAACCTCGCCGACTTTCACGACTTCCCCGACGTTCACGACATCCACCGTCACCCGACGAGACATGCATATGACGACTCTTTCCCGTTCGATGTTGACCCGAAC
>JBJOHQ010000321.1:0-10777 GCA_046047595.1 Planctomycetota bacterium
AGCTCGGTATCGATCGCGTCGTCCGCGACACCGTCGCGCGAAAGCAACTCGGCGAGCATCGACGCAAGACGCTTCGACACCGCGCGCACGATGTTCGCGCCGTTCGCGACCGAAACGCCCGCCATCGGGCAGGCGTCGGCGTACGGCAACCCGTGAAGAACGTGCAGCCGAAAGCACTCCCACCAATTCTCACGATGCTCGGCGACAAGTCCAACGCGCACGCGATCATGCGCTTCAGTCACGAGTCCGATCGCCCACGCGCGCTCAAGCGCGGCGAGAGCATCAGGCTCCGCGTGGTTCGTGGCACGCGCATCTGCCAAATCGTGCGCGCGCGCACCATCACCGCCAACTCCCGCATCGCCACGCGCACGCCGCCGCGACTCTGCAATCGCGCGATTGCGAACGTGCAACAAGAGTCCGTTCAAGAGCCAGCGTCGGAGCGGGAGGCCGCTCGCGAGCCAACGCTCGAGATACGCTGGATCATCAAGTCGCGACGCGAAGAAATCGTTGACCAGATCAGCTGAATCGCCGAAGTTTCGTAAGCTTGAACCCTTCACATAGGCCCGCAGCGGCTCGAAGTAGCGCTCCATGATGTGACGTGCGACTTCGTCGTTGGCAACCCCCACACGGTCCGACAGCCAAGTCGCGTGTGTGGTTGGAAAGTGATCGCGGGTCGACGAGCTCTCATTCATGGTTGTGAGATATGCGCGAAGTACGTTCACATGTCGACCGCGCGATGTTTCATGGTTTCATGTTGTTCAATCGGCTTCAATCGGCAATCTCGTAACTCGTGCTGCGACCGCCGCTCTCTGAACGGCGCAAAACGCCTTTTTCGATCAAATCATTGAGATCGCGAAGCGCCGTATCAGAAGAGCACTTCGACAACTTCGCCCACTTTGCTGCGGTGAGATTTCCTTCAAAACCGATCAGAACACGACGGAGCACGCGTACTTGGCGAGCGTTGAACGAGACACCCGCGTGTCGTGTCCAGAACGCTGAGCGTTGCGACACATCAGACGCAGCGGTGAGACCGCGTTGAAGTGCGCGCTCAACGCAGGCGATGTACCACGCAAGCCACTCAGTGACATCGAGCGTGCCGCGTTGTGTTCGCTCAAGCATGTCGTAATAGTTCTGTCGATCCGCCGCGATTGCGCTCGACACGCTGTAAAAGCGACCAGCCTCGCCATCTGCTCGCGCAATCACGAGATCGCCGATCGCGCGCGCGATGCGACCATTTCCATCGGAAAATGGATGAATGGTCACAAACCAGAGGTGGGCCATGCCAGAGCGGACAATCGGGTCAGCTTCGATGTCACGATTCAGCCAGGCGAAGAACGTCGCCATCTCGCGCTTCACGCGCTCAGGCGGTGGTGCTTCGAAGTGCACTTTCTGCCGACCATGTGGACCTGAAACGACGCGCATCGGCCCTGTTTGACGCGTACGCCACTTGCCAACTTCGATGCGGGCAAGCCCACTGAAACCTGTCGGAAAGAGCGCTGCGTGCCACGCACACAATCGCTCTTCATCGAGCGGGGCGCGACATTTCCAGAGCGCGTCGAGCAAGATTTCGACAAGGCCTTCGACCGACCGAGTCGCCACCCGAGGTTTCGCGACTTCGACCCCAAGTCGCCGTGCAAAGCTTGAGCGCACGGCATCTTCGGCGAGTTGCTCGCCTTCAATTTCACTGGTGCGAAGCGCGTCTTCTGTGAGACAGGCAAGTGTGGCCTCGTCGCGCTGTGCGAGTCCGAGTGCGTCGAGCCGTGCGAGGAGTCGGCCGCGTGCTTCATGCACGCGTGCGAGCACAGGTGCGAGGCGTGCGACGTCTGCTCGGAGTTCAGGCCAACCAGCGAGTTGCCAAATGTAGACTGTTTCGCCGCGCATTCCGCGGAGAATACGTTCGGAAAAGTCGCGTCGCAAAAAAACACCGCAGAATTTGCGGAGATTGTTTCGTCGATCGCCGCAAACTTTCGACGTCGTACGTCAGCAAATTTTGAGACAACCCCTGCATGGACTCCATCGGCGCGCCACCCGGACCTCTTCCGGGAGGACAGAACATGCATGACGACTGCTCCGATCTCGCGGCGCTTGACGCGGGAGACCGTGAGGCAGGCAAGCGGCTCTACGACCGACACGCCGCGTTGATCTTCGCGCTTTGCCGCACGGAGATCGGCGCGCGTGTGCAGGCCGACGCAGAGGATGCGGTGCAGGAAACATTCCTGCGCGCGTTTCGAATGCGCGATCGCTTGACTGACTGCACTGGCTTCCGTTCGTGGCTCTATGCGATCGCGCGGCTCGTCTGCAAAGAACGCCGATCGTCGCGCGTGCGGGAACGCCGCGACATCGGCTACGCGCTCGATGCCTCACGCGATACGTCGCAAGGTGTTGCGCGCGAAGGAGCACATCGCATGCCACCGCACGTCACAAACTCGATGTTGGAACGGCAATCAGGCGCGGCACCAACAACGCCACTAGAGAAACAAGAAGCGCTCCGACAACTCGGTCGAGCGATCGACACGTTGCCTGAAGACATTCGACTCGCACTGCACTTGTTCTACATCGAACCAGATCCTGTCGACGCAGCGAAGCGCGCGCTCGGAATTTCCCGAGCGCAGTTCTATCGACTCGTGACACAGGCTCGCCAACTTCTTGCCGCGCAACTCTCGCGCGAGGACCTCACGCCATGACATCGGCGAACAACAACAACAACCCAAATCACAACGACGCTGCAGAAACACCCACAGATACACCCGTGCGTGGCGATCACCTCGATCAACTGCTTCGCGCATGGCACGATGAAAACGCACAATCAGCGCGTGCGATGCGCGACCGTGTGATGTCGCGCGTCAACGAAGATGCGGCGAAGTCAAACAACGCGCAGCACCTTGCATCAAAGAGCGTTCTTGCGCGCATCGGATTTGCGCGCATCGCTTCACTCGCAGCAATGCTCGCGCTGCTCGTGACGCTGGCGACGCTCTTCGTCAAGAACACTGAAAAATCAGCGTTCGCAACGGGCGGCATCGCGCAAGTTCCAGAAGGCGGCGCACTCGACGCGCTTGACGATGACGGTGTAGCGATTGGTCCATGTCCGCTGCAACACACCGATGTTGCGGTTGAAATCACTGGACCGTTTGCGCGCACCGTTGTTGAGCAAACATTCGCAAACCCCTATCCGCGCACGATTGAAGCGGTCTACACGTTTCCACTCTCGGAGCGTGCGGCCGTCGATCGCATGACGATGATTGTGCGCGGCCCAGCAGGCGAACGCATCATCGAAGGTGAAGTGAAAGAACGCTCGCTTGCGCGTGCGATCTATGAAGAAGCGCGTGAATCGGGTTACGTCGCGAGTTTGCTTGAACAAGAGCGACCAAACATCTTCACGCAGTCGGTTGCGAACATCGAACCTGGTGCAACGGTTGTCATCCGCATTGCGACGATTGAAACTGTGCGCCGCAAAGATGGCGTTTCGAGTTACGTCTTCCCGATGGTGGTTGGTCCGCGCTACGTGCCGGGCGCACCAACATCGATGCCAACGCTTCCCGAAGGTTGGAGCGTGCGACAAGGCATCGTGTTGCGTGGACCCGCGCGTGTTGATCCCGCGAAAGACGCAGCGATCGCGATGGCGCGACTCACGCAACTTCTTGAGAGTGCGACGCCGGTGCGCCCAACGGACGCGGCAACCGTTGATCGCATGATCTCGATCGGTGACGCGATTGCGTTCACTGCAAACTACGCGAATGGCAGCGCTGAACGCGGCGTTTGGTCGCCTTCCACCGGACTCGGCGAGGTCAATGGGCGCTTCTTCTATGCGCCTTCCTCGAAAGAGGGCGGCACCGGTTTCGCGACCGACACCAACCAAGTTCCCGATGCGAGTCGCATCACTCCGATGCCAGTGCCTCCGTCGGAACGGGCTGGCCACGACATTTCAGTGCGCGTGACGATCGACACAGGTGGCGCGCCACTTGCGAACAGCGAAAGCAAACTGCACGCGATTTCAACGAAAGACGATGCACCGTCGAAGCGCACGATTTCGCTGGTCGACGCGAAGACGATTCCGAATCGCGACTTCATTCTCGAGTGGTCGACGAAGGAAACATCGATTGAGCCAAGCGTGTTCACACACGTTTCGGCGGCGGGCGATGCATCAGCGCGCGGCGGCTACTTCTCACTGATGATTGAGCCACCAGCGCGCGTTGCGCCGACCGAGATTCGTCCGCGCGAACTCGTGTTTGTGCTCGATGTGTCGGGCTCGATGAACGGTTTTCCGATCGAGAAGTCGAAGGCGCTCGCGCGAAAGGCGATCGCTGGCATGCGCGCGAATGACACGTTCAATGTGATCACGTTTGCGGGCGCGACGAGCGTGCTTTGGCCGGAACCAAAGCTTGCGAACGAGGAAAACAAGCGTGCGGCAGATGTGTTTGTTGATGGGGCGTATGGCGCGGGCGGAACTGAGATGATGACCGCGATCAACACCGCGCTCATCCAAGAAGGTCGCAGCGGCGTGAAGCCCGCGAAGTTGCTTGATCTTCCGGCGGATGGTCGCGCGGTTCGCGTGGTGGTCGATGCAGGAAAGATGTCGCGTGCGACCAACGGTTGGTCGATCGACGCTGGTGAAGGCCGTGCGATTCGCGCGCTTGTAGAGATTGCGATTCCAGCGAGCGCGAAGGGTGAAGCACTCATCGTCGATGGAACGTGGGAAACGCGTGAGGGCGATCGCGTCTTCATTGCGAAGAGTGCGCGATTTGAAGATGCCGATGCGCGCACACGTTTCGTCTTCTTCTTGACCGATGGTTACATTGGAAACGATCGAGCAGTCGTACAAGCTGTGCGCGACAACGCGCGTGCGTCGCGTGTCTTCAGTTTCGGTATCGGCAACAGCGTCAATCGCTTCTTGCTCGAAGAGATGGCGCGCGCTGGTCGCGGCGTGTGCGAGATTGTGACGCTTTCAGACGATGCGGATCCGGTGATTGATCGCTTGGTGCGTCGCATCGATGCGCCTGTGCTGACTGACATTGAACTCACGATTGATCCCGCGCTTGGTATCCACGATGTACTTCCGGGTGGTGAGCACTTACCCGATCTCTTCGATGCGGAACCGATCGTGTTGATGGGCCGCTTCGATCGCGCGGCATCGGGTGAAATCGTTGTGCGTGGTCGAACTGCGGCCGGCGCGTGGGAGCGCCGCGTGCGCGTCGAATTGCCAGCTGAAGAAGCGAAGCACGATGTGGTGAAGTCGCTGTGGGCACGCGCGAAAGTGGATGACTTGCTCTTGCCGCGCATCGGTGAAGTTGAACAGGGCACACTTGATGCGCGCACGAAGGCTGCAGTGATTCGTCTTGGCGAGGCGTATTCGATCGCAACTCCGTACACGAGTTTCGTTGCGGTGGAGAAGAGCCGCGTGACTGTTGGCGGCAAGTCGATGCTCGTTTCGGTGCCGGTTGAATTGCCCGACGGCACGAATTGGGCTGGTTTCTTCGGTGAAGGCGGTTTAGAGGCGCTTCCGCTGCAAGTTCGTGATGGCGGAGTTGGTGGCGTCGATGTGAACGGCGCCTCGTCGAGCGCGGTCGTTGAATTTCTCCAGCGATTCCCGGCGAAGGCCGTGGATCGTGGGCTCTTGGATGAGTCAGCGGGAGTTGCGTTGTCAGATTCGATCGAGCTCTACTTTGGTGTAGATCCTTCATCGAATGACGGAGACGGCACGGTTGATGCGTTGTCGCGCGCACGACGTGAACCGAGCGGCGCGATTGCGGGTAAGCGCCTCGGAGCGCAGCCGCTCGTCGGCGCGGCGGATTCGAAGGTGACACCATCGTCGGGACCCGTCGTAACAGGCGCTCCCGCGTCGGAAGCGACGACTGCACCACCACCTCCGCCGGCGATGAACGTGCCCGCGACAATCACCGCGTCGCCGAGTCCTGCTGATGTGCAGGTCGGGGCGCCGATGGCTGTCTCGGGTAGCGAATCAAGTGCGAACTCGCGTGCTCCCGCGACGCGGCCTGGTAGTTCGTCGGAGCGACTCAGGCAGCGGGATGTCGTCGATGGTTCGGCGCGCGAGCAACGCCAAGGGCAAACTGCGAGCGATTTACGTGATGCAATTGGACGGAAGTCCGTTGCGCGCAGTACAGAAGCGAGCCAACGAGGCGATGGCGTTGGCTTGAGCGGAGGATTTGGCGGGGGTGGACTCGCAGGCAGCTCTGGCGGCCGCGCGGTTGGCGGCTTGACAGGCACCTACGGTCGGGTCGCCGGAGAGCCAGCCTCGACGAAGCAACTCGAGCAGCGGAAGCTTGCGGAACTCGAGAAGAAGGGGGAGAGTTTCTCGAAGTCGAAGGCGGACAGTAAGAGTGGAGCGGGTGAGGGCCGCTCGGCAGAGGCCGCGGACGCTGCGAAAGAGGCGAGCGTGGATCCAGTTTCCAAAGGTGCGTCATCAAGCGCGACGAGCGCGTTGAACGAGTCGGAAAGTGGCACGGTAGCTCCGGCTGACACGTTGCCACGTCTCACCGAGAGCGAGCGCGACACGCTGGTGCGTGTTCTCGATCGACGGTTGCTCGTCCTCGCGCTGGCATCGCTCATCGGCGACGACGCGCAGATTCCAGCGCTTGCCAAAGAGCTTGGTTGCGGTGACGGCGCGGTCTTTGAGGTCGCAATGAAGGTTGCACTGGACGCCAACGGCGCGATCGACCCGCGTGTGCTCGAGTCGTTGCGGGCGCTCGGCGTGGCGATTGAGGATGAAGTCGGCGCGCGCGGGCTCGTGATCGCGCGCGTGCCGCCGCAGGCGCTTGTGAAGGCCGCCTTGGTGGCGGGCGTGAAGCGCGTGGAGCCTGTCACGCGCGGGGAGTGACGCTTCTCGTCGTTGGCAGGCCGCACGGAAGGCGATGTGAAGGCAGAGTGATTGATCGCTCCAAACCCGCCGATTGACCCGAAAAAGGGGTCTTTCGGCGGGTTGTTGTTTCGTTTTCACGTGTGGAGGCGCACCCAAGCCGATGACAGAAATATGTCCGCATTCGGCCTAGGCCCCATTCCCACAAACCCGCCCGGCGTGATCCTCACGTCGTTTGTCGCGCAGCACGCGGCGGGGCCGAAGGCGCGTGAGAAGACGAAACCACAGGACGCGGATCCGCGGCCGGTCGTTGTGAAGGACGAGGTTCGACTTTCTGACCCGATGCAGGCCGATGCGATTGATCCAAAGCCAGACGCGGCAGAGGAATGGAAGCATCGACGACCATCCACTCCGCGCAGGCTCGGTCGTGATGGGCGGTTCAACCAACCGCGAGCGAACGGCGACGATGACGGCGACGGGGAAGTGCGCCACATTGATGTGCAGGCTTGATCGCGCGTGACTCGACTGAACGGTGCACGGCACGTGCCAGCCAGTGCCATCCAATGCATGGCACGTGCCGTTCACCAAATATGCACGCTGTAACCCACGCTGAAACAGAGAGTTCCGCTTGGTATTGCATAGTGCACGGCACGTGCCAGTCAGTGCCAGGCACTGCATGGCACGTGCCGTGCACCAATCGGATGGTGCACCAATCGGATAGAGCCCGTGATCGGCCCCTCTCTTACGCCTTCGCCCACGCCGCGCGCAGCCGCGACTGCGCTTCGTCGCCCGCGATGATGCGCGCGCTGATTTCCGCCGCTTCCTCCGCGATCGCGTCGTCCATCGAGCCGTCGAGTTCGTTCAACCACTGTTTCGTCGCCGCGAGTGCCTTCGGGCCGCCCTTCGCGAGTCGCTCCGCAAGCGCTTGTGCAGTGGTCGCGAGTTCACCTTCCGCAACCAAATGCGTCGAGAGTCCGCGTCGGAAGCCCTCTTCGCCCGACATCGTGCCGCCCGCAAGCAACATCGCGCGCGCAGCACCCGCGCCGATCTTCTTCATAAGCCACGGTGCAACGACCGCCGGACAAATCCCAAGATCAACTTCTGGGTAGCCGAGTTTCGCTTCGGCGTGCGTGATCGCGAAGTCACAGACGACCATCAGCCCGCATCCGCCGCCGATCGCGGCACCTTGCACCCGCGCGATCGTTGGAATCGGGAGCCGTCGAATCGCGCGCGAGGCACGCGACAACGCGCGCAGCATCTCGCCCATCGCGATCGGATCGTCCGCAACAGCCTTCAAGTCCATTCCCGCGCAAAAACTTCGCCCTTCGCCGCCGAGGATAAGCACTCGCGCATTGGCATCCCGCGCGACCTCGTCGATCGCCTGCCCGAGTGCCGCGATGAGTTCACGCGAGAGCGCGTTTCGCGCCTCTGGGCGCGCGAGTTCGACGGTGTGGATGCCATGTTCAACGCGGTGTTTAACGAGCATGCGCGGGAGCGTATCAAGGCTCGCTCGCGCTATCTTCCACGCATGCTCCCTTACGAAGTCCGCGACGGCGTCCACGTCCTCTTCCTCCAGCCGAATCCTGAGAAGCCGCGTGGCGGCGTGGTCGTGCTCGATGCGTGGCTGATCGGTGAGATCAAAGCGACACTCGCGGCGATTGCAGCGGAGAAACCCAAGGGTTTCGTGCTCGCGAGTGCGTCCACGCGCGTCTTCGTGGCGGGCGCTGATCTTGCGGAAATCGACGCGCTCGACGACGCAGGCCTCGACGCATACCTACGCGCGGGCGCGGAAGCGTTTGCGATGATCCCGGCGCTCGGTTGCCCAACGGCGGCGGCGATCCACGGCGCGACGCTCGGCGGTGGACTTGAAATCGCGATGCATTGCGACGCGCTGGTGGCGGCGCTTCCCGCGGAAGGCGGCAAGCCGTGGCAAGTCGGTTTGCCTGAAGCGGGACTCTGCATTTGCCCAGGTTGGGGCGGGACGCAGATGCTCCCCGCGCGCATCTTGCCGGCACTAGCGATCGAGCGCACGGCGACCGGCCAAACGTGGGCGTGTGGGGAGGCGCCGACGTGCCTCTTCGATGTGCGCGCCGACGCGGGCAGCGGTGCGGAAGGCGCGATCGCCGCAGCAATTGGATGGGTGCAGGCGCAGGACACCTCAACCGGCTGCTTCGTTTCGATGAAGGCGCCGCGCCGCGCGATCTCACCGCGGAACACCGCGGCAATAACGCCGATTTGCGACGAACTTGCGGCGACCGCCGGCGCGACCAAGCACGGTGCTGCGTGTGTCGATGCCGTGCGCGTCGGCCTCGCGCAGGGTTGGGATGCGGCAGTCGCGTGCGAACGCGCGCACCTCGTGAAGCTGCGCCACACGCCCGAAGCGCGGGCGAAGCTCGACGCGTTCCTCAAGAAGTGATGTTCCAGCGCCGCTTTGACGCGCAGCGGAGCGCAAGCTCGCGGCGGCTTCCCACGCCCCAAACTCTCGGCGTTCACGCGTTCTTGACACGAACGTGACGAATGCCAATCGCGCATAAAGAAGCCATCAACGGACTGTTACGGCCGAGGCTGCTCTATGGGCACTTGGTTGGGATCGCGTGTTTTCGCGAAAACTCGTGACGTGGTTTGGTCGCGACTTTCGCCTACGAGGGTGTCACACCGATTCCGAGTTTCACAGAACGGTGGGCAGCCTAGGGGCCTGGAGAACTGCTGGAGGAGCCCAGCAGATTGAGAGGCCCACCCGTTCGCTTGTTCCCTTCCCGTTTCTGTCCCCAGTCCATCACGAATAAGTAAGGAAGAAAAATGAAGATCGCAGCCCTCTCCCTCGTCGCCGCCGTCGCGGCTTCTGTCTCGGCCGCAGCCTCTGCCTCGTTCGTCGAGTTCTACACCACGTCGACCACGACCAGTTCGAACGGCATCAACGTTGATGTCTACACGCTCTGGGCGCGCTTCGATGGCGCGACCGACACCGTGCTCAACGCGTTCAACCTGAACCGTCTCGACAGCAACACGACCAACATCTTTTATCACAAGGACAATGCCAAAGGTAACGACGGCCTTGCGATGATCAAGGAGTTCGGCACGTGGGCTCCACAGTTGACTGGTGCCGCAGTCGCCAACCGCCCATTCGACTCGTTCCTCACCATCGGTGGAACGTCGGGCGCTTCGAACACCACGTCGGCTGACCCATCGTGGCCAGCAGCAGGCGGCGGTTGGAACCGTCCAGACGTCCCGAACAACCTCAACGTTGGTTGGTACAACTCGAACCCACCGAGCCTTCAGGGTCGCGTCGGTGTTGGCGCCAACACCGCTGACTCCGTGCGCCTCGCCCAGTTCGTCATCGACGCTGGCTCGAACGGCGGCACTTGGAACCTCAAGGTTTCGTTCAACAACGCATCGAACTCGACCGTGAACTTCGCCACCTCGACCTTCTCGCTCCCAGCTCCAGGCGCCGTTGCGCTCCTCGGCCTCGCTGGTTTCGTTGGTCGTCGTCGCCGCTGAATCTGATCGGTGAGCGTTGAGTTTCAACCTCGCCAATCTCGAATCGAAACACCGCGCGCCTCTGCAAGGGGGCGCGCGGTGCGTTTTGACCAAGTTTTGCGCGGTTTTCAGTGTCTTTGCGTTGCGTCGTGATTGCTTGGTGGCTGCTTTGTGGTTGCGCGGTGATTGCGTTTGCGACGACGGTTGATGATGAGCATGCGCTCTTCAAGCACGCGGCTCGCAGCCGTTCAGTGAGAACGCTTACGGGCAAGCGCCCCACGAACTCAGCACTTCCGCAAGGTCGATCGCATTGATCTCGCCATCGCGGTTGATGTCGGCGTTGGTCTTGCCCGTCGGCGCGTTGCCCCACGAACTCAAGACCGCCGCGAGATCGACCGCGTCGACGGTCCCGTTGCCGGAGATGTCCGCCGCGCAGCCGCAGGCAGTGCCCGCTTCGCAGCAGTCGGGGATGTTGTTCGCGTTCGCGTC
>JBJOHQ010000322.1:0-4654 GCA_046047595.1 Planctomycetota bacterium
GTGAAGAGCGGGCAAACGCTCGTTCTCGGCGGTCTCTTCAAGGAAGACACCAAGATCGAACGACGCCAGGTTCCTGGCCTTGGCGATGTTCCGATTCTCGGGAACGCATTCAAAGGTTATGACGATGAGTTGAAGCGTGAAGAGATCATCTTCCTCGTCACGCCGACGATCGTGAAAGATGATGTTGCGAAGGTTTGGGCGGATGAAGCGGAGCAATTCGCTTCGGCCGTGCGGATCGGCTCGCGCGAAGGTCTGTTGCCATGGTCGCGCGATTCGCTCACGACTGCGCAGAATCAGCAGGCCATTGAGGCACTTGCCAAGGGCGATCGCGATCTTGCGATGCATCACATTGAGAACTCGCTGCGACTTTCGCATAACCAGCCTGAGATCATTCGTATGCGCGAAGAGTTGCGTTCGGGTGGAAGCGCTTCGCAGGCGGACTATGAACGCAGCATGATGCAGCGCATGATCGAGATGAAGCTTGGTGACTCATCGACCGCTGAGCCTGCGAAGCAGTCTTCTGCGCATTCGAGCACTTCGGATTCCTCAACGATGATGACTGCCGCAGAGCCATCGGCGAGCGATACGTCGTTGTCGGTCGCCTCGAACGCCGCGCTTTCGCTCGACATGGAACCAGCCGCCGAAACGACCGCCACAACCGCGAACGCGGCGATCGAACTCGAGCCGCAGATGGCGGATGAATCGAAGCCGTTGATGTTCGAAACGGCTGAATTGACGCAATCCGATGCATTCTCGGTCATGCCGCGGGTGCCTGCGTACCTCGAGTGGAGCCGTTGGACGCCCGCGTACTTTGGCGAGATCTACTGGGATCGCATCGCCGTGATTTCCGAGTCTGACGCTCAATAATCGCTGAGAAAGCGCCGACAAATCGACAGGACGCACCGCGCCCAATTCGGGCGCGGTGTCGTTTCTGAAACTTGGAGTCATTCATGCGCCACCTGAAGTCGCTTTCCTTTCTCTCGCTCTCGGCCGTTGTCATGCTCACGGCGTGCGCGCCACGCACCTCGGGTATCGAGGCGCGACGCGAAGCAGATGAGCGATTCCGCCGTACCACGAGCCTCGTGAGTTTCGATCAAGCGAAGCAAGCGTTCGAAACGGGCGAACTCGACAAGGCACGCAAGGAAGTGGAATCGGCGATTGCGCGCAGCGACAAAGAGGCGAAGTACTGGTCACTCTTGGGTCGCATCGAGTTGGAAGCAAAGCGACTCGAACGTGCACTCACGGCCTTTGGTAAAGCGATTGAGAATGATCCATCGCTCGCTGAGCCATACTACTACCGCGGCATTGTGCACCAACGCTGGAACGACCTTGCAAAGGCGTCTGAGGACTATCTCAAGGCATCTGAGCTTGCGCCAGAAAAGGTGTCATACATCTTGGCTGCAGCGGAAGTGATGGTCGCACAGCGCGAACTCGACGAGGCGCGCATGCTGTTGCTTCCACGGCTTGCGCAGTTCGAGCACAACGCCGCGATGCATGAACTCCTCGGCGATATCTCATTCCTCAAGAACGACGACGCGTCCGCTGCGCGCAGTTACGAGCGCGCGCTTGTGATCGATGCCGAAGCGCCGCTTCTCGCGGAAAAACTCGTCGCGGCATACTTTCGCGCGGGCGAGTGGCAGCGTTGCCTTGACGCAGCGCGTCGACAGCGCGCGATCGTGGCGAAGGAATCGAACGGTCGCCGCGCAGAAATTCCGAATGAGGTGTATCGCCATGAAGGCCGTGCGCTGACGATGCTCGGGCGCATGGCTGAAGCGCGAGCGGTCTTTGTTGAAGAAACACGCGCGTATCCAGAGGACGCGGAAGCGTGGCGTGATCTCGCCACGGCTGCGCTTTCGAGCGGCGACTTGGCGCGCGCGGAGCAAGCGGCGGATCGTCTCGTCGCGCTCAAAGCAACCGATTCGCGCGGCTATACGTTGCGCGGCTTGGTTGCCGAGAGTCGTGGTCGCACCGAAGAGTCCATTCGTTGGCATCGACTCGCTGTTGCGAAATCGCCGAAGGATGTTGAGGCGCTCATCGCGCTTGGCCTTGCGCTTGAAAGCGTGGGGAAGCGTCAGGAGAGTCTGCAAGTTCTCGGTGAAGCGATGAAGCTTGATCCGGGCTCAGTGCTTGCTCGTCGTGCGTTTGCTGGTGTAACGAACGATTGATCGCATCCATCGGAGGATTTGTGCAGGGCGATTCGTCCACGATCCATCGAGGGAAGCGTGTGGTCGCGAACTCAGCGACACGGGTCCCGTACGTCGCAATCGCGTCGGCGATCGTGGCCGCGGCGACGCTTGCCCATTATGGAAGTGCATCCATGGCGCCATGGCTTCTGGGCGCCGCTGCAGCGGCACTTGGCGCGGCTGTCGTTCTCTTCCAGACCACTCGATTTGCGACGTCTGAACAGAGCTCGCTCGCGACGGCACCCGCAGCAGTCACCGTACGTCCGAACGACGCTGAGTTGATTCTCAAAGCGCGCGCGGTTGAACTCCGCGCCGAAGAACGCACGAAACTTCTCGACGCACTCACCGATGCGGTGATTCTCATCGATGCGCATGGTGAGACGCGGTTTGCGAATGAGGCTGCGGTCGAGCGATTTGGCGAAGACAACTCCGTACTCGGCACTCGTCGTGCGCTTGACCAGTTTCCCGCGCATGTGCGACGTGGCGTCCTCGGACTCGCGGAATGCGACGATGCAGCGCGCCGACGATTTGAGTTCGACTGGCTTGACGACCGCCACGCACCAGTCGTCGTGCACGCAACGCGTGCAGAGTCGCATCCACATGGATTTGTTGCGATTCTGATTCGTGACGTCCGCGTAGAACGCGAAGCGGATCGCATGAAGACGGAATTCGTGTCGAAGGCAAGCCACGAATTGCGTACGCCGTTGTCATCGCTCCGAGCCTATGCGGAATTGCTCGTTGATCATGAGTACTCCGACGACGCCGAGCATGATCGGTTCATTCGGGTCATCCTGTCGGAAGCAGATCGACTGTCGCGGCTCGTCGACCACATGCTCGACATCAGCCGAATTGAAAGCGGTATCGCGCGTGCGGAACTTAGGAACACTGATCTTGCAGCACTCTGCCGTACGTGTGTGGAAGAGCAGCAGGCCGAAGCGAAGCGTCGCGAAATCTCCCTCGCGCTCACCCGCGCAACGGCAGGCGCACATGTGCCAGCCGACAGCGGGCTTTTGAAGCAGGTCGTTCTCAATCTGCTTTCGAACGCGTTGAAGTACACGCCCGACGGTGGGCATGTTGAAGTCGAAGTCGACTTTGATGCACTTGCACGCGAAGTGGTCGTGTCGGTGCGCGATAACGGACTCGGCGTTCCCGCCGATGCGCTGCCGCAACTTTTCGGCAAGTTTTATCGCGTCGCCGGTCATGAGAAAGTCGCCAAAGGTACCGGACTCGGGCTCAATCTCTGCCGCAACATTGTCGAAGAAATGCACGGAGGAAAGATCGGCGTTGACTCAGAGGTTGGTCGCGGATCGCGGTTTTGGTTCGCGATTCCAACAGAAGCAACGTTGCGAAAGGCTGCATGACGAAGGACGTCCATCTCATGAGCGAACTTCAGAACAACATCTTGCAATCCTCTCCGCGCGTGTTGGTCGTTGATGACGAAGCACACATCGTGCAGGTTGTTGCATTGAAGCTTCGAAACGCGGGGATTGAAGTCGCGACGGCGTTTGATGGTGAGGAAGCGCTCGCGCTGCTGCGCAGCTCGAACGTCAATTCTCCGTTTCAACTTGTGCTCACCGATCTCCAAATGCCAGGAATGAGCGGCATTGAACTCGCGCATGCGATCGCGTCGGATGCCCGCATTTCCTCGATTCCAGTGTTGATCCTCACGGCACGGGGTCATCTCCTCCATGAGGGTGAAGCACGCTCTGCGAACATCGTCGGAGTCGTGCACAAACCATTCTCGCCACGCGCACTTCTCGCTGAAGTCGTTTCGATCCTCGCGACACAGCGACCAGAGCAAGAACGGAGTGCGGCATGAGCATCGATTCGTACACATTCAACTGCGAAGTCGGCTTGTCTGGCCTTGCGCGTTCGTTGCGCGATGCAGGACTTGTGCTTATGCCGGCTGATCCCGCGGTGAATGTGCCTGCGTTTGAGGAGGGCGTTGGGTACCTCGAATTACTGTTGCAGTCGCCGACGGCGCGCGGATTGATCGCGCGAGGTCTTGCGCGACTGACCGTCGGCCGCGAGCAATTCGTCGAGCCGCTCGCTGGGCTTGTTGTCTTTCCTCTTGAAATTCCGCGGCGTCTCGCGGGTGGAAAGTTCGTCGCGGTCACGCTGCTTGCGGAAGGTGTTGAGAGTGAGACTCTCGACATCCTTGCGGGTCGCGCGGAATTGGATGCGAGGTCGGTGAGACAAGTTCTGCGGCTCTCCGATCCATGGGAGCGTCGACGTCTCGGACGACTTCAAAGGATCGTCGCCGCGCTCGCGCGTGCGGAGTGGGAGCGCATTGCGGGTGAACAATCAGGCGCGAATCTCTCAACCGCGATGGAAGAGTTGCATCTGCTTCACTCACTGGCAGACGCGATGGCGCATGGTGATTCAGCCATGGAATTCGTGCGTCGCACACTCGCGGAGGCGCGCCAGACGATTGGTTGTCGTTGGACTGCGATGAGCGTGGATGATGCCAC
>JBJOHQ010000323.1:0-3466 GCA_046047595.1 Planctomycetota bacterium
GTCCCGAGCGCGTTCTCGTCGGTTATGCCGCGGGCGTTGAGTGGCCGATCGCGCCGCCAGAGTCGCTTGGTGATCTCAACCGTGATGGGAAGTGGAACGGCGTCGACGCGCTTGCGGCCGATGCCTGCGCGGGGACGAAGTCTGGGTTTGGCCCGTCGTGCGCGCTCTTCGACTTTGACGGCGACGCTGATGTCGACGGTGAAGACCTCGCGCTCTTCCGCGCACGACTTTGCGACATCGACCGCGACGGCATGGTCGGCGCGTCGGATCTCTCGCTGCTTCTCGCAGGTTGGGGTGCCGCGGAACCAGATCTCACTGGCGACGGTGTTGTGGGTGCTGCAGATCTCGCGATCTTGCTCGACGCGTGGTGAGGGTCGCGACGCGTGGCGAGGGTCGCGACGCGTGGTGAGGGTCGCGACGCGTGGTGAGGGTCGCGATGCGTGGTGAGAATCGCGTCGCGTGGTGATCCGCCCGTCAGCGTCGCTTTGATGATTGCTTGTAAGGGGCGAACCCGCTCGAATGGAGTTCTCGTTTGAGATTTCCAGAGAGCAGCGGTCGGAACGCTTGCGTCGGATCGCCATCCGCTACGCGCCACGCGGGGAATGTCCCTGTGAACGAGCCCTTTCGGACGCGATCGATTCCCGCGAGATCCACGGGGGTCATGCGTTGGAATCCGATGAGATCGGTCACGGTGAAATCATGCGGGAAGCCGTCGTCGCACTTTGGAACATGCACGCCTTCGCGCGCAAGCATCATCTCGCTGCGTTTGTTCCGATCAATGTCGATGAAGCCGATGCCGTTCGTCGCAAGTTCAACGACGCGTGCGCGCCGTGTCTTCGTGTCGGTGAGGACGAGAATGCCGCGATACGCGGTGCCAAGCGACGCGCCAAGCGGTGTTCCGGTGAGATGCAGGAAATCGCTTGAGCCGTTCGCGTCGACGTCGGCCGACGCGATGACGCTCGCGCTGCCACGCGGAGCGCGGTGCGTTTGCTCGTTGCTCGAGCTGCGCGACGGCCACGTGATCGCGGCGCGCGGGTCGTTTGCTCCGGAAGCGTCGGGCCACACGAGCGAGGTTTCGATTTCGCCGCCCGGCTGATCGACAGCCAAGAGATACGGCCCACCGGGCGCGATCTCGTAGACATCGGCGAACGCATCGCACCAAAGCCAACGCGTGTTGCTCCGATTGAGATCGTTTTCAGCGGTCCATGCCGACGCGAATGCGCTCGGCCACGTCCAGTTGGCGTTCGCGGGTTGAGTGGTGTTCGGCGACGTTGCCGAATTCGATTGCGGTCGAGCCGCGAGCGCGAAGCGCAAGAGCGTTGGATCGCCGTCGACGACGGTTTCAACGAGCGTGCCCTCGGCGAAGCGCCACTCGACGGAGGCGATCGGAGCCCGCAATGGAGTTGATTCAAGCCATGTCGGCTCGGGCGCGAACCCTTCAAACGGCCACTGGATCGGCCATGGGCGCGTGGTTGCGTCGCCCGGCGACGCCTTGCCGTAACGCAGGCCCACGAGATCGTTGAAGTACGCCTCGCGCGCTTTCGCGGCCCACGTCTCGTCGCGGATGGGGGCGGGTTTCGGCGGCTCTGGCGCTGCCTCCGCGGATCGCGGGTTTCCGCAGCCGCCCGCCACCAACACAACCGTGGCGCTACACGTCAGCGCGAGTGCGACTGCAAGTGGGCCTGCATGTGCGCTGCAACGGCCGGAACGTGACGACGCCGACGCGCTTTGCGCGAAGGCTTGAAAACGAGCGATCGACATGTCTGCTTCATCGGCGGCCGCGCGCGCACTGCGTGAAAAAGACGCGAAGGCACGCCAGTGCTCGGCATTCCGCCCGCACTGCGCCGATCCGCCGACAATTTTCTTGCCTTACGCCGAACTCCGAAACATAGTCGTTTGGCCGCGCCTCGTCCGGCGCGTTGGCGATGATCCGCCGCATTTGAGGAGTTTGAGTTATGCAGCCAGTCGCTTCGCTTCGCGCCAGAGCGCGCGTGGTCCTTTTCGGCTTTTCCCTTGTCGCCATGGCGGTCGGTGTGCTTGTACCTGTCGGTGCAGCGTGCGCGCAGGGCTGCACGTCCGACGTGAACGGCGACGGCCTCGTCGATGGCACGGATCTCGCGACCTTGCTCTCGGAATGGGGCACTTGTCCGGCATCGGTCACATCCGTCGCGCCGGCGCAGGGGAGCGTGCTAGGAGGCACGGTGATCACGATCACGGGCACGGGCCTCGCAGCGACCTCGTCGGTCACGGTGGGCGGCATGCCGTGCACGGCGGTGACGGTGCTCTCACCGACGCGGGTGCTCGCGACGACCCCGCCGGGGGTCGCGGGCGAAGCTGCGGTTGCGGTGACGACGCCTGCTGGCACGAGCCTCGCTGCGACGCCGTTCACCTATGCGTTGCAGTCGGTGACTTCGATCGTGCCGTCGAGCGGTGCATACGGAGGCGGAACGCCGATCACGATCACAGGGCAGTACCTCGCGGGCACGACCTCTGTGACGGTCGGCGGCGTCCCGGCGACGAACCTTGTCGTCGTCAACTCGACGACAGTCACGGCAGTGACGCCTCCAGGATCGGTTGGGGCTGCGGAAGTGGTGGTGACGGGCGCAAAGGGCGCAGTCGTTGTGCCGGCAGGATTCAACTACTTCGCGATCATCACGCCGTCGTGGGCGACGCTGATTGAGGCGTTGCCAAATCCAGCTGTTGTCACGGACGCAAACTTGCGTGCAGCGTTCGCGGCGACGGGATTTGCTTGGCGCGTGCGTGACAACGTGACGAACATCGAGATGGTTCTTATCCCGCCAGGGACCTTCAACATGGGCTGCTCGGCGTCGAACGCGTACTCGTGTGATTCCAGCGAAACCCCCGTCCATTCGGTGACGCTGACGAGCGCGTTCTACATGGGCCGCTATGAGGTGACGCAAGCGCAGTGGCAGGCGCGAATGGGATCGAATCCGTCGTTCTTCACGAGCGCGAGCGGGCAGGTTTCGGCCGCGCAAGTTCCGAATCGGCCCGTCGAGCGAGTCTCGTGGGACATGATCGCGGGTACGGGCGGGTTCCTGTCGGGCACGGGCCTGCGCCTGCCGACCGAAGCTGAGTGGGAGTACGCGTGCCGGGCGGGCACGACGACCGCGTTTCACGGGTTCGCGGGTTACCTCAGCGGCACGAACGACGACACGCTGGTCGGAAACATCGCGTGGTACTCGTCGAACTCGTCGAGCCAGACGCGCCCTGTCGGAGGAAAGCTTGCGAACGGCTTCGGTCTGCACGACATGTTGGGCAATGTGTTTGAGTGGGTGAACGACTGGTACTCGTCGAGCTACTACGCGTCGAGCCCGTCGTCGAACCCCACGGGGCCGGCGACTGGCTCGTCCCGCGTGTTGCGCGGCGGCTCCTGGTCCCTCAACTCGAACTACGTGCGTTCCTCCGACCGCCTCTACACCTCGCCGGACCTCACGTACATCAGCGT
>JBJOHQ010000324.1:0-19587 GCA_046047595.1 Planctomycetota bacterium
AACGCCGTATACGCCGCCGCGCGATCCTTCGTCGATCCTGAAGCGAGCCGCGCTCGCAAACGCTTGTCTTCTTGAAAGTAGTCGTCGAACGCTTTCTCAATATCTGATCGCCGCACTTCATCATCGGGAAACCGCTGCTCTGCCACGCGCAACGCGACCGCTCGCAACGCCCGCAGCGATTGCTGACTGCGCAGACCGATGTGCAGAAACGCCTCCACACGATCGAGGTAGTCAACGAGGCGCTCGCCGTCTGTCAGCGCTTCGCCGAACGCGCGATCCTCTCGCAACAGTGCGATTCGAAACTTCTCATCCGCTTCGCGACGTGTCACTTTGTTGAGTACCTGATTCGCGCCATCCACCGCCACGCTCGCCGCTTTGAGTCGCGCTTCGGCAGTATTGATCTCTCGCTTTGTCGCATCAACAGGCAGCGAATCACGCGCATCTTTCGCGGCGACAACTTCTCGTTCGGCTTCGGTGATGACCTCGCAATAGTCGAGATACGCCTCAAATCGCTCTTCTGCCGCACGACGCGCGATCGTTGCGAGTCTCTCATAGGTTTCGATCGCTGCGCGCGCCGTTGCTCTATCACCAAAGGGCGGGCCCGTCATCGAGAGCACTTCGAGCGGTCCAGGCGCTCGCTGGCCGTGCGGAACCCACACAGCACTTTCGCGCCAGAATGCGCCGCGCGCGCGCAGCAATTCGATGAAGGTGTCTGCTGCATCCGGAAGCGCTGCGCGCATCGCCTCGCAGAATTGGAATTCCGCCTCACTGAGCGCGCGACGAACGCGCAGGTGCGACTCCCACATCGCACGAGCAGCGCGCCGCTCCTTCGGAAATCCTGTCTGCTCGCTCGCGACAAGCGCGCGCACGAACGGATCCCACGATGTACGCGCGATGCGGCCCACTTCCTCGTCATACGCAACATAGGCGCGATCGATGTCGTTCCACCACGCACGATCAAAGTTAGGCGTCCACGCTGCCGTCTCGCGCAGATCTGCAAATCGAAGCGGAGTTCCAACACGATCAAGATCGCATTTGTCCGTTGCACACGCGGCAAGTAGCAGCGCCGCACAAACGCACGCGAGAAGCGCGAGGAGACGACACGCGATCGGCAGGGAATTGTTGGCCGTCACGAAATCAGCGTATCGAATCGGCCGCGGGAAAGAAACGGTCGAGCCACGCGGAAAGTCGCGCGCCATCAGGAATCCCTCCTGGCGCGCAATCTTCGCGATAGGCAACGATGCCATCGGGGCGAATCAGTGAAAGCGTCGGCCGTGGTGCATTCCACGCGAAGGCATCACCTGCGGCCACAACGGTCCGCACCCGCCCCTTCAACCGTGGGAGGACGAACGCCTCGATGTCTTCGACATGCTTCACACCAATATGGTCACGCGACGGGATTGCGAGGAGTAACGTCCAATGGAATCCGTCGAAGAGCGCACACCATGGTCGCGGGGCGCCGCAACCAATCGAACAGTCCGCAAGCATCGGCACGCGCATCCCTGCGCGGATCGCGCCAGCCGTCGGATTCGCGACGTGGTCGACAAAGGCTGGGTCGCGTGTCGAAATCAGAGATGTTTCGCCAAGCTCGCGATCGGCGGGCGCCGGGCCATCCTGAGCGTGCGAGAAGATGCGCGCAAACGCGGCGCGCAGTCCACGCGGCGCGTTGACTTTGAAACACGATGGATCATGCGCAGCGATGAGGCGATGAGTCGCGTCACTTGCCGCATTCACAACATCGAAATGCTCATGCCGATCGAGCGAGTACCCATCGAGAATCGCTTCACTCGCGCCCAATCGAAGATGCGCCGCGAGACGCCACGCGAGATTGATCGCGTCGCCAACTCCTGAATTCAAACCGTTCCCACCAGCAGCGGACGAAAGGTGAGCGGCATCACCGGCCAGAAAGACTCGACCGTGGCGATAGTCAGGAATCGTGCATTGATGCATCACGAAAAGCGACGACCATGGAATCGCACGTACATCAGCACCAAGGTGCGCGTGACGGCCGAATCCCTCGCGGTACACACGTTCCACTTCCTCGGGCGCGACGTATCCGCGCGATTGACCCGGGAGTTCATCGTTCTTCAGCGTTGCGAAAAAGAGCCGTCCATGATCGAGTGGAAACTGAAGACTCACACGATCAGGCTCGAACAAAATCTGCGACTCCGCCGCGCTATTCCCTTCTGCAACGCGCAGTTCGCCGGCGATCCACCGCTCGGGGTAATCACTGCCCTCCATGTGGAGACCGAGCGCGCGACGTACGCAACTATGCCCTCCATCGGCAGCGATGAGGAAGGCGCTTCGCGCACGCCGCTGACCAAGAGGCGTCGTAAGCACGGCCTCCACTCCTGCATCGATCTGAGAGAGCGACTCGAAGCGCGTTCCCCGCGCAACGTGAACTCCGCGCAGCAGGAGTTGATCGTCGAGCAGCGCTTCCGTACGCCATTGCTGCACATTTTGAACCGGCGGGTACGGCGAGTCGATTGCTCGAAAATCGCGACGCATGACTTCACGGCCGTCGCTCCCGAAAAATCGCACACGCTCGATTGGCGTCGCGTACGCAGCGAGACGGTCCGCAACACCGAATGGGGTGAGCAACTCAAACGTGCGCGCGTGAATCGCGCTCGCACGCGCTTCGCGATGTCGCTCGGGCGCCTCATCGATGATGGCAACACGAACACCCTGCGCCGACAGCGCGAGCGCCGCGGCGAGTCCAGTTGGTCCAGCGCCGACAATGAGAACTTCGCAGTCGAGTGCTTCCATGTTTTTCGGCTCGTTTCCGCCGTGTGCTCACTCGATACATCGCACGTGAAGCCGCGCGTTCTCAACTGCATTCACATCGCACAGCTCAGCCAACACAGTTCAAATCAAGTGACTCAAATCACGGGGCTCAAATCAAGGGGCTCACACGAAGCGGCTCAAATCACAATGTTCACCATGCGGCCTGGAACAACAACGACCTTCTTCACCGGACGCCCCGCGATCGCCGCGACCACATCGGCGTGCGCGAGTGCGAGCGCCTCAATCGCCGACGCGTCCGCTTTCGCAGGCACCATCAAGCGCGCCTTGATTTTTCCTTGAATCTGTACAGGCATCTCAACTTCGTCATCGACGAGCATCGCCGGGTCAAACGTTGGCCATGTGCTTCCAAAGAAACCTGCGCCGCCTGCAGGATGCAAACCAAGACGCGCGCCGAGTTCATCTGCGAAGTGCGGTGCAAACGGCCACAACATCCGTGCGAAACGCGCGAGTTGATCGCGGGTCATGCCGCCGTGTGTTGGATCGGCAAGCCCCGTTGGGCGCGTCGCCGCATTGACGAGTTCAATCATCGCAGCAATCGCGGTGTTGAATGAGAGCTTCTCAATATCTTCGCCCACCTTGTGAATCGTGCGATGAAGAAGCCGCTCAATCTTCGCGTCAGGTTGCGCGGCCGCGAGAACTTCGCCCGTCTTCTCATCAATCGCCAAACGCCACGCACGCTGTAAGAAGCGGAACACACCGACGATATCGCGTGTATTCCACGGCTTTGATGCTTCGAGTGGCCCCATGTACATCTCGTAGAGACGGAACGTGTCTGCCCCATACTCCGAGATGACATCATCAGGATTCACGACGTTTTTCAGCGATTTCGACATCTTGGCGACGATCTGCGTCACCTTCTGACCCGTCGCGACTTCAACGAACTCGCCTTCTTTCACTTCGCTCACTTGATCTGTTGGCACGAGCGATTTGTCGGCGCGCTGGAACGCGTAACTCGTGATGAGCCCTTGATGGAAGAGTTTGCCGAAAGGCTCAGGCGTCGACACATGCCCAAGATCGAAGAGCATCTTGTGCCAGAAGCGCGCGTAAAGACAGTGAAGAACTGCGTGCTCGCTGCCACCAACGTAGAGATCAACGCCGCCTGCATGACACGTCGTCGCGTCATACGCCGTCGGCGCGGGCATCGTTGACGCAGACTTCTTCCGCGACAACATCCAGTAGCGCTCGGCTTCGGGCGACACGAAATGCGTCGCGTCCTTCGATGAACAGTAGCGAAGGTAGTACCAACAACTGCCCGCCCAACCGGGCATCGTGTTTGTTTCGCGCACGACGACCGTTTCTGGCGAGAGATCTGCTGCATCGACGCCAGCAGCACCTGCGGTTGTGTGCGTCCAATCGCGCGCCTTCGCGAGTGGTGGCTGCGGCGTGTCGCTTTCAATCGGCGAGTAATCGGCGAGTGGCGGCAACACGAGCGGCAGATGCGACGGGGAGATCGGATAGTGATTACCTTCGTTGTCGTAGACGATCGGGAATGGCTCGCCCCAATATCGCTGACGCGAGAAGAGCCAGTCGCGCAAGCGATAGTTGACGCGCAATGCGCCGATCCCCTGCTTTTCAAGCCACGCGATCACGGCTTTCTTTGCGTCCGCCGTGCTCAAGCCGTCGATCGCGAGTTGCGCACTCGTGCTGTTCACCGCGCGACCTTCGCCAGATGTCGCAGTCTCACCCGTGAACGCGACGCCTTCGATCTCAACAACTTGCACGATTGCGAGCTGGAATGCCTTCGCAAACTCGAAGTCGCGCTCGTCGTGCGCGGGCACCGCCATGATCGCGCCCGTGCCGTAACCCATGAGCACATAGTCGGCCGTCCACACCGGAATTCGCGCGCCCGTCGCAGGGTTGATCGCAAAGAGGCCTGTTGCGCAGCCTGTCTTTTCTTTCGATGCCTGACGATCGATATCGCTGCGGTTCTTCGCCCAATCCACGTACTTCGCGAGTTCCGCGTTTCCGCGCGCGATCGCCTTCGCAACGATGTGGTGCTCTGGCGCAACGACCATGTACGTCGCGCCGAAAAGCGTGTCAGGCCGCGTCGTGAAGACCGTCAGCGCATCACGCTCACCTTCGATTGTGAAGTGAATCTCCGCGCCTTCGCTGCGTCCGATCCACTCGGTCTGCAGCGTGCGCGTCATGTCGGGCCAATCAACGAGCGCGAGGTCTTCGAGCAAACGATCGGCATATGCCGTGATGCGGAACATCCACTGCTTGAGTGGCATGCGCAGCACAGGGAATCCACCGCGCTCGCTGCGACCGTCGATGATCTCTTCGTTCGCAAGCACCGTGCCAAGCTTCGGACACCAATTCACTGTTTGCGTACCGAGATACGCGAGGCGGAATGTGTCGAGATGCGCTTGTTTTTCGCGCTTCGAGCACGCAGACCACTTCTTTGTCGTCCCACTTTCAACCGCGATGCTGGCGTCTTCGCGCGCGAGTCGCGCTTCGAGTTCCGCGATTGGTCGCGCCTTCTTCACCGTCGGATCGAACCACGACGAGTACGCCTGCAGCCAGATCCACTGCGTCCACTTGTAGTAATCAGGTTGAATCGTCGCGAACTCACGCGACCAGTCGTACATGAAGCCAAATCGGCGGAGCTGGCGACGGAAGTTGTCGATCGCCTTCTTGGTGGTGACCTCGGGGTGCACACCCGTCTGGATCGCGTACTGCTCCGCGGGCAGGCCGAACGCATCCCAGCCCATCGGATGCAAGACATTGAAGCCCTTCAGCTTCTTGTAGCGACAGATGATGTCGGTCGCGGTGTAGCCCTCAGGGTGGCCGACATGGAGGCCCGCGCCCGATGGGTACGGGAACATGTCGAGGCAATAGAACTTCGGCTTTGAGGCGTCGAAGCCGGGCTCGCCTGGGTTCGCCTGACGATGGCCGTACGAGCCATCGGCATGCGCAAGCGACGCCTGCCAACGCTCTTCGACCGCGTTGGCATACGCGGCGGTGTAACGGTGCGAGAGGTCGCCGGAATCGGCGGGCTTTGCGCTGGCAGCATTGGTCGCGGACATAGGGCGCGGATTGTACGAAGGGCCGCGATTGCGGCAGGAGCATGGACCTTTGAGCGGTCGCCGCTGCGGCGGCTCACTTTGGCGAGCTCTACGCCAAAGCGAGCAAGTTGCGAAGCAGGTTGCGAGCGCTCAAACTCGTGGCGGTCGCTCAAACTACGGGTGCCCGATGTCCCGAGGTGTGAACGAAGTGAACACCGAGAGCCATCGGAACCGTGGACTTTCGAACTTCCATGCGTGGAAATCGCCGAGACCGTACGTCATCCGTTCCGATGGCTGGCTCGCTCACGTTGTTCGCTTGCCAGACATCGGGCACCCGTGTCGTTTCTGTCGCATCCACACCACAGCGAGCAAAAGCGGCGGACGCGAACCGAAGGTTCGCCCCGCCGCAAGTTGCGAGCGCTCAAAGTCGTCGCGTTCGCCGCTGCGGCGGCTCACTTGCGTGCAATCAACACCACAGCGAGCAAAAGCGGCGGACGCGAACCGAAGGTTCGCCCCGCCGCAAGTTGCGAGCGCTGAAAAGGTCTTTGCGAGCGTTCAATCCACGTCAGGAACCTGCGCCGGGATCTTTCCGCCCTTCGAGCGGTCGAAGTGCTGGATGTGCTTCAGCGTTTCGCCGACGAGGTAGAACGAACCAGTGACGCAGACGAGATCCTCGCGGCTCACGGCGCGTGTCGCCATTTCAAGTGCTTCAGGCAGCGTCTTCGCAACCTGACTCATCTTGCCCGAGCGCTCGTTGAAGAGCTTCTGCAAATCTTCAGGATCGGCAGCGCGCGGATTTCCCGCGGCACGCGTGAAAATCACCTTGTCCGCGCCGAGATTCACCTTGTCGATGAGGCCGGGCACGTCCTTGTCGCTGCAGCAACCGAACACGCAAATCATCGAGTCGTACGGAACGTGCGCGCCTGCGCAACGCATGAGCGCGCCGACCGCTGCAGGATTGTGCGCGCCGTCGACGAGGACGCGCGGACGATCCCACACGAGTTGCATCCGTCCTGGTACGCGGGTCGCCGCAAGACCGGTCGTGATCTTGTCCTCGGGGCAGTCGAAACCAACCGTCTTGAGATGATCAACGACCGCAAGTGCCAGGCCGCAGTTCGCTGCTTGATGCTCGCCCTGCAGAGGCACAGGCAAGTGCTCAAGGCGCGAATTCTTCGTGTAGAGGCAAACGCGCGTATGAGGCCCAAGATCTTCCGTCACGCAGAAACGCGCGGAGTAATCAATGTCCTTATTCACGATCTTGAGCGGTGCACCGGCCTTCTCCGCGACTTCAATCATCGCCTTCTCGACCGCAGGATCGCTCTCGAAGATGAACGCAGGGACATCCTTCTTGAAGATGCCTGCCTTCTCACGCGCAATTTCGTCGAGCGTGTTTCCGAGGAGTTTCGTGTGATCAAAGTCAATCGACGTCACAACGCACGCTTCAGGCCGAATCACGTTCGTTGAATCGAGACGACCGCCGAGACCCACCTCAACAACGGCAATATCCACCGCTTGTTCAGCGAAGTGCTTGAAGCACGCGGCAGTCACCGCTTCGAAGAAGGTCGGCTCAATCGCCGCTTTTTCCGCGGCTTTCGCCACTTGCTTCATGATCTCGGTGAACACAGCCTTTTCGATCATTTGGCCGTTGATCTGAATGCGCTCTCGCAGATCCACGAGGTGCGGGCTGGTGTAAACACCAACCGCATATCCGCAGGCTTGCAACATCGACGCAATCATGGCGACGGTCGAACCCTTGCCGTTCGTACCCGCGACATGCACCGTGCGAATCTGCTGATGCGGATTGCCGAGCTTTGCCAGCAGTTGCTGCATGCGATCAAGTTTGAACGTCGTTTCGTTGTACTTGACAGCGCGCATGCGCTCGAAGTCCGTGCGCTCGAGGAGATAGCGTACTGCAGCGGAATATCCGTTGATATCCGCAGAGCCCTTGGGCGTGCGTCCTTCGCTCGGACGCGAGGACTTCATCTCGAGCGGGCGCACACTCGCATGCTCTTCCGGTCGCGTCGCGCGCAATCCGAGTTGTCGCGCGGGCGGCTGATCGACGTAGTGGCGCGGCGTTGCGGCAGCGATGGCGCGGCGCGTTGATTCCGAAATCGTGCGGCCGTCGGCCGCAGGCTTCGACTCGATGCTTGCTTCGCCCTTCGCTTCAACCTTCGTTTGGGCCTGTGCTTCGACCTTCGCGCTCGACTTGCTGGTCGCCTTTGCCGATGCGGCAGCGGCAGGCTTGGCAGGAGACTTGCTCTCCACTGCACGCTTCGCTTCCGCGGTGGTTTCGATCTTGGGCTCCAGTTTGGAGTCCGGCTTGCTCGCAGCCTTCACGTCAGGCTTGGCCCCGCCCTTTGCCGCAGGCTTCGCCGCGAGATCTGCGCGCATCGGCACCTTCGGCAAACGCGACGACGTTCCAGCGCTGATTTCGCGCACGACGTCATGACCCAAAGCATTGCTCAACGCACTACTCGCCGCACCATCCGACTTCTTCGCTTGCGCCTTCTTTGCTGCAGGATTTCCCTTGGAAATGCTTGGGTTTCCGACTTTCGCACCGTGAACGCTGCGCGAGGAACCGCGCGCGGAGTTGTCTTTGGCCATAGGAAGCGAAGGATAGCGAAAACGAGTCGTCGATTCAAATTTCCGCACTTAAATACCTTTCAGAGCACGACTTATGCACCAGCCTCGGAGCTGCGCGAACGCCCCTTCCCTCCCGTACTCTTTCCGCCATGGATTCCATGGAACGCAAGCAGTCCCTCGCGCTCGAAAGTTGGCGCGCGCTCCGCATCTTGAGTGAGTTTGTCGACGGCGTCGAAACGATGTCGAAGTATCCGCCCGGCGTCGCCGTATTCGGCTCCGCGCGATTGAAGCCCGCGCATCCGGCATATCAAGGTGCGGAGAAGTGTGGACGCATGTTGGTTGAGAAGGGTTTCACCGTCATCACTGGCGGCGGCCCCGGCATCATGGAAGCTGCAAACAAAGGCGCGAAAGAAGCGGGCGGAACAAGCGTCGGCCTCAACATTGTGTTGCCGATGGAGCAGCGGCCGAATCCGTTTCAAACCGTTGACATTGAGTTTCGCTACTTCTTCGTGCGCAAAGTGATGTTCGTGAAGTACGCGCGCGGCTTCATCATCTTCCCAGGCGGTTTTGGAACGATGGATGAACTCTTCGAAGCGCTCACGCTCATTCAAACGCTGAAAATCGTGCCGTTTCCCGTTGTTCTCGTGGGCAAAGACTTCTGGAATCCGCTCGTTGCATGGATGAAGACCACGCTGCTGGAGCAATACGAAACCGTGAGTCCCGGCGACTTCGAGATTTTCAGCGTCACCGACAGCGTCGATGAAGCGGTGCAAATCGTGTGGGAAGCGCACACAGGAAAGCGCGTCGTCGCACCCACACTCCCTCGCTTCGAAACCGACGCCGAAGAGCGCATCTCTGGTGATGGAACGCGCGGCGGTCCGCGCCACCGTCGACGTGGCGGCGGCGAGTCGTGGCATGAGAGCGCGATCTGATGGCGACATCTTCGCGGCCGCCCACACCTGAGGAATTGCCGATTCAGCGCGTGCGCGAACGCGTGCGTGATGCGCTGCGAACGTCGAACCGTCTTGTGGTTGTTGCTGCAACGGGCTCAGGAAAATCAACGCAGTTACCGAAGTTTTTGCTCGATCACGATGCGGTGCGCGGCGACATCGTCGTGCTCGAACCACGACGATTGGCCGCACGCACGCTCGCCGCGCGCGTCGCTGCAGAACTCAACAGCGAACTTGGCGACGTCGTTGGATATGAAACACGCCACGATCGTCGCGTCGGCGCGTCAACGCGTATTCGGTTTGTGACTGATGGCCTTTTTGTGCGGCAAATGCAGCGTGATCCTGCGCTCTCCAAAGTTGGCGCTGTGATCCTCGACGAGTTTCACGAGCGCTCGGTTGCTGTTGATGTTGCGCTCGGGCTCGTCAAACTCGCGCAGGAGTCGCGCCGCGCGGATCTCCGCATGATCGTCACAAGCGCCACACTCGAGGCGCAACGACTCGAAGGTTTCCTTGGTTGTGAAACGGTCGTCGCGGAAGGTCGATCGTTTCCCGTGGAAATCGAATATCTCGGAAAACCTTCACGCGAGATGCCGTGGGATCTCGCGGCAAATGCGCTCGCCAACATCTTGGATGCGTATGCGCGCGGCCAATCTGAAGACCCAGGGCACATTCTGATCTTCATGCCGGGTGCCTACGAAATCATGAAGACGTGCGAACGCGCACGCAGCGCCGCGTCGCGCGCAGGAGTCGATGTTGAAGTGCTTCCGCTCCACGGTTCGCTGACACCTGATGAACAAGATCGCGCGGTTTCGGCGGTCGATCCACTACGGCGACGTCGCATCATCGTGGCGACGAACGTGGCGGAAACAAGCCTCACGATTCCGGGCGTTCGCACCGTGATCGACGCAGGCCTCGCACGCATCCACCGCTACGACCCGCTGCGAGGGATGGACACCTTGCGCGTTGAGCCCGTCTCGAAGGCGAGCGCCGAACAGCGCGCAGGCCGCGCGGGTCGCACTGCGCCAGGTCGCGCGAAACGACTGTGGTCGCTCGCTGAACACGAGCGACGCGAAGCGCACACGGCGGCGGAAGTCGCGCGCATCGATCTCGCGAGCGCAATGCTCGAAACGCTCTCACTCGGCGTGCGTGATTTCGCGCGGTTCCCGTGGCTCGACGCGCCCGACGCGACTCGCATCGATGAAGCGCGACGCACACTTGTCGCGCTTGGCGCCATTCGCAGTGACGCACCCGCCGATGACACACGCCTGACCGACGAAGGCGCGCTGATGGCGCGCGTTCCCGCTCATCCTCGCTTGGCACGCGCGCTCGTTGAAGCGGCGCGACTCGGTTGCGCGGAGCGAGCCGCCCGCATCGCGGCTGCACTTTCTGACCGCGATCCAGCAGAGAGTGTCCCCGCAAACGCGTTGCTCGATCTCCTTGATGAAGGCGATCCGCGCAGCGACGCCCTCGCACGCGAGAAACTCCTCGCGCGTGCGCAACGCCGCGAGTTCCACGCGGCTGCCGATCGCATGGCATGTCGCGAGGCGGTCCTTGTCGTCGAGCAACTCACCCGCAGTCTCGAGCGCGTTTCTTCGCGCACCGAGCAGAACACAACAAACGAGGCACTCGATCGCGCGCTCATCGCGGGATTCCCCGATCGCATCGCGTTCAAGCTCGAAACTTCGCGTCCACACTGTGCGCTCGCAGGTCGGCGTCGCGTCGAACTCACGAAAGAATCTCTCGTGCATGACGCGGGCTTTCTCATCGCGCTCGAAGTCCGCGAGTCTGGCCCTGACCACGATCGACTTGTGTCGATTCCCGTCGCACACCCTGTGCCGCGAAAGCTCGTCGAAGATGCGCTTCCTGATGCGTTCACCACGCGATCTGTCGCGGGATGGAACGCGGAGTCACGCGCTGTTGAAACCGCGGAAGAAACGCTCTTCCACGGCGCAATCGTCGAACGGCGCGCACGGCCTGCGAAGTCGTCGCCACAGGTCGATGCGGAACTTGTCGCGCGCATCAAGTCGGGCGAGATCAAGCCCACAGGATGGGAAGAGCACTGCGAACCGTGGATCGCGCGCGTTCGTTGCGTTGCAGAGTGGTTTCCTGAGCGCGGACTCATCACCTACGCCGACGACGAACTCGATGTCGTGCGCGCGGAACTCTGCTCAGGCTGCGTGCGCGCGCGCGAAGTTGAAGCGAAGCCCGCCATCGATGCGGTGCGCGGCGTGCTCTCGTGGGAGGACATTCAATTCGTCGAGAAAATGGCGCCCGCCGCGATTCGAATGCCGCGCGGCTTCAACATGAAAGTCGAGTACGAACTCGGAAAGCCTCCGCGAGGACGTGCGAAGATCCAAGATTTCTACGGCCTTGAAGAGACACCGAAAGTTGCAAACGGCCGCGTGTCACTCGTCGTCGAAATCCTCGGCCCGAACTATCGCCCGCTGCAAGTCACGCAAGATCTCGCCAACTTCTGGCGTGTGCTCTACCCCGAGATGCGCAACGAACTGCGACGACGCTATCCGCGACATGAGTGGCGGTAGCACGCCGAGAACATCGGATCAGCTCACTCGGGGCCAGAAATCCCCCCGCCCGAGATACCCCAGTTGTATTGATCGCCGATCGAAACGAAGCTGCCCGCCCAGAAGGGAAAAGGTTCGGGGTAACTCTTCGAAGGGCTGCTCTCCGCAATTTCCAACATCGCTTGCAGCACGTTGGATGCCCAAACAGTCATGACTTGTTGTCGCATGTTCAAAAGTGCTGCGTCCAAAAACTTCTTAGAGTGCTCGCCGAAACGACGTGACCGTTCTTGCTCCAATTCTCCTTCGTAGTCGGTGTAAGACTCGCAGATGGCCTCCTTTGTCGATTCGCCACAAATGTGCGCGAGTCTCGCTTGGAACATCTGTGATGTCTGAGCATCTGGAGTGAAGGCCCCGAGATACTCAGCGCGACATGAGAGGTATTTCGTCATGTATGCGGAGATGGCGTCGAGCACCGGCGGGACTTCCGGCGCAGGAATGCATGAAGCGAAAGGTTCGGCTGCGAACATGCGTTCTGTCGTCGCCATGATGAGCCGATGCCAAGCGTGCCACCCCTCCTCGCTCGCCGGATCCCGCGCACCGGGCGCCGTCCAAGCGGCGGTCCATGCTTGAAGCGCGCATGCCATCGCAGCATCGCGCACAAGTATCGGATCGATCGGTGGTTTCGTGCGACACAAGTCATCGACTCGCCGTCGGAGCATGGCTGTCACCGCATCATCAACACGCGCACCAATCGGCAACTGACCAACGAGTCGTTCCGATTGCTCCTTGAGCGCTTCGATCAAACTTGCGTCGCAGGGCTTCAGTGCCTGCAACTGCGCAACAAGGTCCTCCGCAAAGCGGCGCTGACGGTCTAGTACCTGAGGCGCGGCTGCGGTGATTTCACCCGTATCGGTGAGCCAACACGTGTGAAAGGTCGCGGATGCGAATCCGAACGCTCCCGAAGGAACGCGTTCGGAGAGCCGCGCCACGAGCGCATGCAGATTCGCGCGGCTAATCCGCTCGAGGAGCCATCGAAAGAGTATGTCGGCTTCTTGGGTGCGACCGAGACTACGCATGACTGCCTGTCTTGCGTCCACGAGCTCCACAAACGCGATGAGCGGGCTACCGCAAGGCGGAATCAGCGGAAGTGGCTCTTCAAGCCACTCGTTCGCCGAGGCGCGCAATCGAGCCCGTTGTTCCTCGTCTTTCAAGGACTCTGGAGTCTCACCCGCTGTATGCAAGGTATCGCTCGGGGATCGCATCGCGACGATCTTGCGCGCGAGATCCAATCCTTCAATGGCTTTCGCATGGAGCCGTGCCGAAGTGCGGTCATCCCATGCGAGTCGAAACTTGAACGCGGGATCGGCAAGACGCGGAGGCTCAAGGCAAGCTGCATCTTGTCCGCTTGATGGAGCCGTGATTTGAGTTGTTGAAGGAAGTTCCCCCGCAACCAACGGCTCGACGAGCCAAGCGTTTGCGGCATCATCCGATTCGAGCTCTCTTGCAACCACAACCGAGAAGGGAAGTGAGCGGAGCAACGGATCGATCTCTGGAAGGCCATCGATCGAGATCACCCAAATCGGCCCAATCTGGAGCCCAGTTTGAGACACAGTTTGAGACACAGTTTCAGACACAGCTTGAGGCACAGATTGCGGCACAGATTGACTCGCCGGCTGCGACGTTCCCGGTCGCAACGAAACAATGGCCTCAAGCCGCGACCGACCAAACTTGAGCCCTATGCGCTTCGGCTGACCCGTTTCGAGCACCTCTTTCGCCGCGGGTTGCGCGAGCAAATCGTCGAGCTTCCACGGTGACTGCGCGACGGCGGCAGTCGGGGTCACCGAGACTTGCGCTGCATGCGCGACGGTCTCGTGCGGTACGAGCAGCAGGGCGCACGCGATCAAACCAATCGAGCACCGTGAAGCCCTCAACATCTTGACAGGCGCGCCGTGGTCCTCAAAAGCAGCGTGAGTCATTGCAGATCTCCTGTCGAGATCGGTCCTCCACCAACGCTTGGCATGGAACAACTACTTGAAGCGATCACGATTCGCTCGATGACCTCCCGCGGCAGGCCCAACCGAGCAGACTTAGTCAAGTCCGATCCTCCACTTGTACCCACGTAAGCCGGCCCTCCATCCACTCGGGCGCATTGGAAAGGGCTCTGGGTAGTTTTTAGTTGGACCGCTCTCTGCGAGGGCCTCAAACATCGCCTGTAGCGCATCGATCGCGAGCCTTGAAGCGGTGCAGTTTCGCGCATGTTGCAACGCGCTTTCCAGTCTGCCCGGATGCGGCTCCATTTTCGAATAGTCCTCGACCGTATCTTCGTAGTTACGGTAGTACCTTCCCATGTTTCCTTCGCGATCGTGAATCCAACCGAGGTTCTTGCGGAACATCTCGGTTGTCTTCTCCCCAGGAGGAAACGCGCTGAGATATTCGACTCGTTGAGCCAACATGGGTGCCACGATCGATGAGAGCTCTTCAAGGATGAACGGCACTTCTGCCGGTGGAATCTTCGACCGTGCAATTTCACCGTTCAGGGTGTCGCCGATGGTGGAGACAATCAACTTCTCCCACAAGCGATGGGCATCAGCACTCGCTGGATCTCGCGCGCCTTCAGCCGTCCACGCAGCCGTCCATGCCTGAAGCGCGCATGTCATCGCATAGTCGCGCACCAACACCGGAGGAATCGGTGGCGTCATGCGGCAAAAGTCATCGATTCGACTTCGAAGCATGTCCTTCACCGCATCATCAACGCGCGCCCCTTCGGGCAATCGGCCAATGAGCCACTCCGATTGCTGCTTGAGCGCTTCGATCAGTTTGTCGTCACACGGTTTGAGGTTTCGACACTCCGAAATGAGGTCGTCTGCGAATCGCCTCTGTCGTTGCACGATGTGCGATACCGCTGCGGTGATCTCGCCCGTGTCTGTAAGCCAACACGCGTGGAAGGTCGCAGAGGCGAAACCCGTCGATCCATGAGGCACACGTTCAGAGAGCCGCGCGCACAGCGCGTGAAGACCCGCGCGACCAAGGCGTTCGATATTCCACTTCCATAAGTTGTCAGCATCGGACACGCGACCAAGAGATCGAAGGACTGCTTGCCGCGCATCGACGAGTTCGACAAAGGCGACAAGCGGACTTCCGCACGCGGGCATCGGCGGAAGGAACTCTCGGAGCCAGCCCTCGGCTGCGCCCAGCAAGCGCGCTCGTTCTGTTTCGATGTCTGACTCGTCCGTTACTTCCCGCGACAGAAGTTCGACGATCGACCTCGCGAGCGCGAGGCCTTCTACCGCCTGCGCGTGCTTATTCGCTGTTGTTCGGTCATCCCACGCCAAGACGAACTTGAAGTTTGGATCGTCGATCAAGGCGGGTGCAGGGCACGGCACCTCATGATCGCCTGCAGGAATCGACGAGGGAAACGCGCTTGCGATCAGTGATTCGGTAGCCCACGAAGGTTCGACGACGTCCGTATCGTCGTCCGATTGGTTTCCACCGATCTCGACCATCGACACAAACGGCATCATTCGCAATGCTGGGTCGATCTCGGGTAGCCCTTCAACAGAAATCACCCACACCGGGCCAATCTGAAGCGCGGACCCCGATGCGGACCCCGATGCAGACCCCGATGCGGACCCCGATGCGGACCCCGATGCAGACCCCGATCCATCACCGGTTCCATCGTCCGCTGCATGATGGCGTCGAGAGACAAGAGCGGTCAGTCGCGATTGATGAAATGCAATCGTGACCCGCGCGGGCTGGCCCGTCTTCAGCACCGACTGCACCTCTGGCTGAAGAAGCAACTGTTCCACGGACCACCGTTCTGCGTTGCCCTCATCCGCCGTCATTGCTTGCGACGCGTACGCGCTACTGGTGCAGAGCACAGCAAGCGCCAGGGAAATCGCCCGAGAGCATTGATGCCTCGAGCCGCCCCGCATCGCGCGCAGTCGCGATGGTTCTAAGTCAATCGTGTCGCGAATAGGCGCGCTCTGCTTCCCAAGATTGATTCGCGGGATCTTCATTGCGTGCCTCCCGAAGCTTGTGGTCCGGGGGCGGTCGCTTGAGTGGACGAACAACTCGGGCAGCCCATGGTTTCAAAGAGAAAGTTGCCAAACTCGACCTTCGCATCGACCTTCGCGTGGCGCCCGTAGATCAACGCCGCGTCCACGAGCATGCTCGCATCCTGTTGGAAATACCACTTCTGCTCGCCATTCGGCATCACACAGTCCCACTCAACGCAACGCATTGATTCGCTCACCTCGATCCAAGCTTGGCTTCCCCCGAGGGTCCAACTGACACTCCCGCTGCCGCCGTTGTCGGCGCCGACAGTGACTCCAGCGGACAGCCCCGAGGATTGCGCTGCCGATGCGTGAACTGCGTTCGGGTTGACCTTGATGCTCGCAGGGGAATCCGCGACCTTTTTATCAATCTTCGGAGCGAACGGATCACCCGACGTCTTCACATCGACACTGAGACCTCCGATTGCGAGCCGCGAGGTCTCGCCGGCGAGCACAATGCCGAAGTCGAGATCAATCCTGCCGTGCAAGTCTGCTGTCGAATTGATTCTGATCCTTGTGGGCGGGCTCGCAAGTTCCTCACCCGCCGCCGAGACACTTGGAAACCAACAGAGAAACCCGCTGCGTTCTGCGCTGCCGCGAGTTTCAGGCGCGTCGTCGGTCGTCCCGCACGCCGCACAAAGTGGTCCGGCCCAGAGGTTTGACAACGCGTACGACCCGATCATTGCGGTTGGCGATCCAGTAGCGAGTCCGAGCCGTCGTGTGCCAGTACCAGACGACAAAGTCGGCGAAAATGGAACCTGCGTCGGAGGCGTGGGACCCGGTGCCACCATCCGCACGCGATATGGAATCCAAAGCCAGTCTCCGCACCCATCTACCCCCTCACTAGGCGCGTCGTTGATCGGAATCCAAGGGCTCACCTCGGGTGTACCCGAACCGCCCGGCATCGTCGGCGGAGGTGCGGTGAACATGGCACTCGCCGAATCTGTTGAAGAGTCGCTCAGAGCGCAAACAAGCGCGAGCAGAGTGGTGCGTGCGTAGGCGGATCGGCAAACGTGCGAAAGCGACATGTTGAACTCTCCGTATGGGTTTCAGAACTGTCAACAGCACAGTCGGACGGTAAAGATCCCTCAGACGGTGTCAATCGAAATGTCGCGATATCTCGAAAGCGAAGTCACGAACGCGCGTGTTTGGCCCGGTCGCCGCTGCGGCGGCGAGCGCTCAAACATGTCACGGTCGCCGCTGCGGCGGCGACCTTTGGCAGCGGTCCACGCGAAAGCGAGCGAGAGCGGGCAGCGTGATAGAGATATTGAAGCGAAGCTTCAGCAGCCCACAAGTCGCGAGCGCTCAAACTACGTCGCGAGCACTCAAGACGAGCGCGGAACGAAGTGAAGCGCGAGAGGTTGATGTTCCGCGACTGCTGACGTGCCGTGTGGCATCACCTCTGGTGATGGCGACGCGCGGCAAAGGCGCAAGGCGCCATGATGTTCCATGGGTGGTGATGTTCCATGGGTGCTTCGTGTGCGTGCGTGCCTCTCGCCACTACCTCCTGCTGCGCGGGAGGTAGTGCCACACGAAACGACCATCAACTCCGATGTCCATCGCTCAGGCTTCGCTGCGCTCCGCCTTCGGCCGCGTCCCGCGCCGCCCGCGCCAGAGCGAGCGAGAGCGGCGGACGCGGCGAAGCCGCCCCGCCGCAAGTCGCGAGCGCTGCCCCGACGTGTCTCGGCCCGCGAGGATTCACTCCGAGCGAGGCCGACGAAAGCGAGCGAAGGCGGGCACCTGAAGCGAAGCTTCAGCAGCCCGCCAGTTGCGAGCGCTCAAACAACGTCACCCGCCGCCGAAGCGCTTGCGGACATCACCGAGGAAGCGCACGATTTGCCCTTGTTCGACGGGCGTTGATGCCTTCTCAACATCACTCGCCCAGAAGTCGAGGAAGCGCATCGCACCATCATCGGTGAGACTCGGCATCTGATCGGGCGAACGTTCCGCCGCGCGCTCACGGCCGCGCTCGCCTTCGCGGCGAATGTCATCAAGTCGTTCATCGTCGGGCTTCTCGCTGTCCTTGCCCGTCGCGATACGCTCGCCCGTTTTGAGCCACTTGACCATCCAGTCGTCGATGTACTTGCCGCGGTCCTTCTCCGAAACCTTGAAGTAGTCGGCAGCACCTTGCGCGAGAATGTCCTTCGCGAGGACGCGCGCATTCTGCGTCGCTTGCTCGCGCGCAGGACCAGACAAACCAGCAAGAAACGCGGCCATCAACGCGCTTTCCGCTTGATCGCCTGCACGGAAGCGATCCGCGAGTTCCATCAAGAATCGAATGCGCTCTTCCACCGGCAACTTGGAGAAGTCGTCGAGCGCGAAGTAACCAAGCACGTCGTCGACAGGCGAATCGAAGATCGATGGCGGCGGACGGAAGCGAACCTCAACCCACCAGTACACGCCGTATGCAAGCGCGCCCGCGAGGAGGATTCCAACCGCACCACGTTTGATTTCGCGGCGACGGTTCTCCCACAAGTCGGCGAGCGACTCGTCGAGTTTGTCGCGGAATTCAGTGATCGATCCAAGCATCGTCGTTCCTCGTCATGACACGCGATTCAATGTGTGCGACGCGTTTCGTTCGTCCCGTGCGGCGCTCATCCGCCATCGCCGCCTTCATCCCCGCCGCCTTCTCCTTCGTCGACACCCAACTCACGCATGATCGCCACGCTGCCATCGATGTACACCGCGTTGCGCGGATTGCGATCACCGATCTTGTGTCGATCTTGGCTGTCGTTCAAAATCGGAAAATCCATCGGGCTGCGCTCGTAGAGCACTCCGACAAGTCGTGCCTCGGCTTCGTTGCGCATACGTTCGCGCTGACGCGGCGTGAGGGACATGTCACCAAGCGTCGACGCCATCAGCGCTGCGACAGGAATCTGCACTTGTGGCGTGTATCGCAAGAGTCCCGGCATATAGACGTAACTCGTTCCGGCGGCAATCGAGCCATCCTCGTCGTCGTCGGCTGGACAGAACCAACACTTGTTGTCGGTGCCGATCGTCTTACCGAGCACTGCCACGAGGCCGCCTTGCGGGCCTTCCGGCGTCGACGCAGGAAGGAAGTCACACATCGGCAGTTGTCCCTTGATCGTCGAACGATACATGTCGAACGCGGTGAAGAGTTGCCGCAGGTTTGACTGGCACGCGACCGACTGCGCTTCCTTGCGAATGCCCGAAACGGTTGGAACAATCAGCGACATCAGGATGCCGATCACACCGATGACCGCGAGCATCTCGACGATGGTCAGCCCGCGCGCGTGTCGGGTTCGACGGACATGCGTGCACGCGGAATCGCATTGATCGCGGTGTTCGCGGTGTTCGCGGTGTTCGCGGAAAGAAGGGGCTGGGGCATGCGTTGGCATGAGGCGTGGTTCGCCGAAACTTGGGCGCCGATGCAGCGCATCGTACGGAACGGCGAGTCCGCCGCAAACAACTTGTGCTGCCACGTTGCGAGTTGGCGCGTTCAGGCCACGCAAAGTTCCTCTCGCGCGCAAGTACTCGCGCCGAGAACCTCACGCTGAAAACATCGCCTCGATAAATCGGTCTGCATCGAAGGGTGCCACGTCTTCGGGCCGCTCGCCAACACCAACGAGTTTGACCGGAACTGCGAGTTCTTCACGAATCGCGACCACGATGCCGCCGCGCGCCGTTCCATCGAGTTTGGCCAAGAAGA
>JBJOHQ010000325.1:0-3630 GCA_046047595.1 Planctomycetota bacterium
TGACGGACGCGACCGATGGCGCGAAGCACTTCCGCATTGAGAAGTTCCTCGAAACAGCGCGTGCCATGATGTCGCGACGAGGGAAATCGCCAACGCCCGCCGTCGAGGCACGCCTGCGCGAACTCTTCGATCAAACAACGGGGGCGTCGTGAGCACTACTCCCGACGTTGGATCAGCGAATCAGGGGCCGATTGGTCCACACGCCGCCATCATCGATGGGCACGCTCAGTTTTTTCGCGCGTACTACGCCATTCGTGGCGGACTCTCGAGCAGCGTGACTGGTGAGCCGACGAACCTTGTGTTCGGCTTCCTCTCGATGCTGTTTTCGTACATTCGCGCACAGAAGCCGACGGAACTCGTCGTTGTGATCGACGCTGCGGGCGACACCGAAACATTTCGATCTGAGCTCTATCCCGAATACAAGGCGCATCGCGATCCAGCACCCGAAGACTTTCACCCCCAAGTCGAGCGGTGCCTCGAAGCACTCCGGCTCATGGGAATTCCTGTCCTCGCCATCGAGGGCGTGGAGGCCGATGACGTCATCGCGACGGTGGTGCGGCGACTTCGTCGCGCGTTGCCTCAGTTGCGACTCCGCATGCTGAGCCGTGACAAGGATCTCGCGCAACTTGTCGACGAGAAGGTCACGTTGTTCGATCCGCAAAAGGGCGGCGACATCGGACTTGAGCAATTGTTCGATTCGAAGGGCGTGCGACCCGATCAGGTGATCGATCTGCTCGCCTTGATGGGCGATACCGCCGACAACGTGCCGGGTGTACCTGGAGTCGGACCAAAAACTGCTGCGACGCTCCTAGCCGAGTTCGGCTCCATCGAAGGGATCTACGAGAATCTCTCGAAGATCAAGGGCAAAAAGGGAGAGGCGATCGCTGCGAGTCGTGACCTGGTCGCGCTCTCGCGCAAACTCGTCACGCTCAAAGACGACTGCGAGATCCCGTTCGCGGATGCCGAGGCCCATTTCGAACCGAAGCGCTGCGATCTGCCTGCGCTGCTTGAACTACTTCGCGTGCTTGGATTCCATCGTTTGCAGAGTGAAGCGAAAGAGATTTTCGGCGGAGAGATCTCCGCGCGCTCTGAGCGTGATGGCAGTGCGTCTGACGACGTTCGTTCGCTCGGGGGCTCATCGAAACGCAAGGGCGCGCGAGGGAGTGCCGCTGCTCCCCATAGTTCGGAATCGGACGAGGGAGGCCTGTTTGCGTCGCTCGGCCGCACGAAGTCACACGACGGGGTGAACAATACTGACGCGGGCAGCGCGAGCGGGGGCGCAACGTCCACGGGTGAGCAGGCCGCAGCGCATCAGCCGTCGCCTTCACACGAGGCGGCACTCTTTGGAACGCTCTTCGACGCGGTCGCCGCGAGTGCGGGGCCACCGACTTCTGCGCGGCCGATGATCGTGCACGTTGTGCGCACGGAATCGGAACTCGCGTTGCTCGCTGAGCAACTTCGCAAGGCTGGCCGATTCGCATTCGATACCGAAACCGACTCGCTCATACTTCCAGTCGCGCGATTGGTCGGTTTGAGTTTCGCGATCAGGGAGGGCGAAGCGTGGTATGTGCCTGTGCGCTCACCCGAGCCAGCCTCGCACCTCGATTGCACACAAGTCCTCGCTCAACTCGGACCAGTTCTCGCGGACGAGAACGTCAAGAAGGTTGGACACAACCTGAAGTACGACCACGCGGTGCTTGCCAATCATGGCATCTCACTGCGTGGAATCGCAGGCGACTCCATGCTCGCGAGTTACCTCGCCGACCCAACGCGACCATCGCACGGTCTTGATGCGACGAGCGAACACATCTTGGGTGTGCGGCCGATTCCGATTGAATCGGTTCTAGGCGCACGCGGTCCTTCGCAACGCCGTTTCGACGAGGCGCCGCTTGAGATTGCTGCACCGTATGCCGCAGAAGATGCGGAGATCGCGCTCGCACTTTGCTCGCGTCTCGAGGCAGGCCTCGAAGCGCGCGGACAACGCAAGGTTTACGACGAAATCGAAGTTCCGCTCATCCCCGTGCTTTCGCGGATGGAACGTGCGGGCATTCGCATCGATCGCAACGAACTCGCCACGCAACGTCGGTCGCTCGAAGTGCGACTTTCGAAACTGCGCGATGAGATTGCCGCAGGCGCGCCGTGGGAGTTCAACCCCGACAGTCCGAAGCAACTCTCACAAGTGCTCTTCAACGCTCCAGAGGCATCCCCGCCCGGACTCGGGCTTCGGATTGTGAAGCGAACCACCACCGGAGCGAGCACGGACAGCGAAGTACTCGAGAAGCTCGCGGAAGATCCCGCTTGCTCATCGCGACTCCCCGAGCAAATCCTCGAGTACCGACAGTTCTCAAAGCTCGTCGGCACCTATCTCAAGGCGCTCGACGCTGCAGTTCTGCCAGAGACCGGCCGCATTCACTGCTCGTTCCATCAAACGGGTACTGCGACGGGGCGGCTCTCCTCGAGTGAGCCCAATCTCCAGAACATTCCAATTCGCACCGAGGTCGGCGCGGCGATTCGTCGGGCGTTTGTCGCAGGCGAGGGGATGACGTTCGTCAGCGCGGACTATTCGCAGATCGAACTTCGATTCCTCGCGCACTTCTCAGAAGATCCAGGACTCTGCGATGCGTTCGCGCGAGGTGAGGATATTCACCGCGCGGTTGCCGCGCAGGTCTTCGGCGTGCGCCTCGACGAGGTCGACGACACCCAGCGCTCGGCGGCGAAGATGGTGAACTTCGGCATCGTGTACGGGATCACCGCATCCGGACTGGCACGCCGCCTCGGGCCAGGTTGGACGGTGGCGCGCGCGAAAGAGATCATCGAGAGCTATCGAGCCCGATTCCGGGGGATCGACGCGTTCCTCGATCGCTGCGTCGAGGAGGCGAAGCGGACGGGACACGCCACGACGATCACAGGGCGTTGGCGACCGATTCCTCAGATCGGTTCGCGGAACCCCGCCGAGCGCGCCTTTGGCGAGCGGGTGGCGGTCAACACGGTCGTACAGGGTTCAGCCGCGGATCTGATCAAACTCGCGATGGTCGAACTCGATGCGGCTCTTGCAGTTCGCTTCCCGCGGGCGCGCTTGCTGCTCCAGATTCACGATGAGTTGTTGGTCGAAGCCCCGACCGACGACGCTCCCGCCGTCTCGGAACTGCTCTCGGCGACGATGCGGGGTGCCATGCACCTCAAAGTCCCGCTCGAAGTCTCTGCCGCGATCGGTCCGCGATGGTCAGACGTCTGACCCGCCATAAGCCGCTTCGGTACTTCGCTGGCTCTGGGGTGCCATCCGCGCCCAAGTCTCGTCTGAGGCGCGTCCCCACGTCTCGGTCCACGTTTCGGTCCACGTCTCGGCCCAACATCTCGGCCAAAGGGCTTGGGTTCGGCGGTCGTGTCCTCAGAGGCACCCGCGAACTCGGTTTCGATTTTGAGATCACCAGAGTTGGCTCTGGCCGGCCTTGACGGCATCGGGAGATCTGCTACTCTCTCCGTCCCTCGCGGGAGACCGCGAAGGTGTTGGGGCGGTAGCTCAATTGGTTAGAGTACCGGCTTGTCACGCCGGTGGTTGCGGGTTCGATTCCCGTCCGCCTCGCCTCCCAAAGCAAACCCCTCGGCCATTCGCCGAGGGGTTTTTGCATG
>JBJOHQ010000326.1:0-3826 GCA_046047595.1 Planctomycetota bacterium
TACCACCGCTGCGCGCGACCCATTCGCACGCACCATCGCGTGGTTCGGCACGCTTCCGCGTGCTGCCAAATGGGGCGTGATCGCTGGCGCATTGTTCGGTGGCTTCCTCGTCCTCGATGAAGCGATCTGGCCGATCGCAGATCGCATGAACGAACGTTCCGACCGCTGGGTTGCCATGCTCGATCGTGCGGCAGAGCGTGCCGATGGCTTGCCTCCCGAGGTCGCGGCGAACGCGATCGCCTACGGTCCAAACGAGGTTCCCGAAGACGAAGCGAAGGGCATGCGCAAACTTGCGGCCACCGTCGACGGTGTGCTTCGCAAGAAGGGCGTGTCGAAGTACTCGCAAGATCTCCGCCGGGGTCAGCAACTCGGAACGGACGTCCTTGGCGATATCGCCGGGCCACTCGGCGGCACGATGGGTCGCACCATCGCCGACATCTCCTTCGAAGCAGCTCCCGATGACGTGACCGCCATCATCGCCGACCTCGATGGAAGTGCGGACATTGACGCCATCACCGATCTCAAACTCACATACGCCCCTGCGACCAAACGTGTGGCGGTTCAGATGAGCGTTGAAAAGTGGGGCGTGCTCAAGCGAACCCCGAAGCGAGGTGGGGCATGAGAGAACTTCTTGATCGCTTACCCCCTGGCATGCGCGTGTCGAAGCCCGTTGTGATCTCAGCGGTGGCTGTTGGCATCTCGGCGATTGTTGTCTGGCAAGGCGTGGCGAGTCTGTTGAGTGCGGTGACTTCTCCATCCATTAGTGCGGAAGAAGCAGACCCGATTGCGTTGCTCCAGAAGGATGGCGGCGATCTTCTCGAAACGAGCCGCGCTCGATTTGTTGGTCGTTCGATGTACCAGTTGCCGCCGGCACCGGTGCGCAAACCGAAAGTGGTCGAGCAACCCAAGCCGGTTGCGCCGCCACCCGATCCGGGTCCACCACCACCGCCCGCGACGTACTCCGGACCAGCACCAACGAGCATCTTTGGTGACTATGTGATGTTCTCGACGTTGAGCGATGCCGACAAACGCATCAAACTCGGCGAGACGAAATCCGGCATCAAGGTCCTCGAGATCAACGCACCGTACAGCGTCAAGCTTGGATACCAGCGTGGCGAGTACACCGTCACGCTTTGGCCACGCATCAATGAATCGTTCCTGCGCGGCGGCCTGCCGGCTGGAGCCATGAGCGGCATCGTTGAAGGAAGTGCGGCGGCAACTCCGGGACTTGGAACTTCTGGAGGAACTGCTGGCGGGATCTCTGGAGGAACTGCTGGCGGGATTTCTGCGCCGGGGGCTGGTTCGCCGCAAGGTGCAGCAAACGCAAATGCGGCGACTTCAGGCGCAGGCACCGGTCGTGGCGCGACCGGTGCAGGCTCGGGAGCACCGTCCGCGACTGGCGGTGCAACGAATCCAGCCGGAGCGCCCGCAAACTCGCCGACCGCAATTCCGCCCGCGCGTCCGCAAGGAACCGGGCCTGGCGACGAGCCAGGTGCTGATCAGCCGAGCGGCCCTGGTCCCGAAGGCGAGCTTCCGTCGAGCGCGATGGCTCCGCAGCGGCTTCCGTCGCCCACCAACGGTGAACCCGAAGGTGATGGCGGACAACAAGGCATTGAGTACGTCGATCGCGCGCTGCTTCCTCCACGACTTGAGGACGCGCAGATTTCAGCGATGACACTCGAACAGGCGCAGAACGCGCTTGCGGCGATTGATGCGACACGCAGCTGGTCGGTCGACGACCAAAATCGTGCGCGACTAAACCATGAGCGAGGACAGTTGATCGCGCGCGTCAATCGCGGCAACTGATTCGACTCATGACGGGTAGTGGTGGCTCTCGCGCGATTTGTCTAGCGCGGCGCTGAGGTACAAACCGATCCGTGATGGATCACTCCTTCGACGAGAAGGATGGCAGGCGAATCGTCTTCGCGATTTTTTCGCGGAGCAGAATCCGGAGCTTCGACGTGCGTCAGAATCGATCATTCTTCCAAAGCATCGCCCGAGATTTCACGCAGAACTTCGCGTCGGGCGTGATGACTGGCACGTCGACAAGCGACATCGTTCGCGCAACGGCCGCGCTGACTTTGACGGGCGTGCTCGCGACACCACTCGCTGCAAACACGACAACCGAATCGCCGCGCCCTGCTCCCTCAGCGCAGCCAAGCGCTACGCCGCAGCCAAGCGCTACGCCGCAGCCAAGCGCCGCTCCTCAGAACGAAACCCCTCAAAGCGATGGCGCTGGCAGTGCCGTTGCGCCCGCGGCGCCGCCAGCCGAGCCTGCTCCCACGGCAACGGTGATCGAGGTTCCAGCCCCCGCGCAAACTTCATCCGGCCAATCGCAACAACCTGCACCGCAACCTGGCACTGCGGGAGGTGACCCGCGCACCGTTGCGAGCTTCCAACCCACGCCACCTGCGAACGTGCCACCCTCGCAATTGCGCGGCGTGCGCGAAGGTCGTCGCACCCTCGATGACAAACTTGTGCGCCTCTCCTTCAAGAACGTGAGCGTCGAGGAAATTCTGCCGTTCCTCTACGAGTGGACGGGCAAATATGTGTTCTACAAGCCGACCGAAGTCTCGAGCAACAAGATCACGCTGATTGGTGATCGCGACATCTCGAAGAGCCTCGCGCTCGACTACATCTTCCAGTCGCTGAAGGCGAACGGCCTCGCGGTGACGGAAACCGAAGACCTCATTCACATCGGTCTGCAGACCGACCTCATCAAGACGCAGCCGGGTGTGGTGCTCGGACCCGAAGAAGACGTGATGAAGATGGAGGACAACGGGCTCTTCGTCACGAAGGTCTTCCGCTTGAAGCACTCGCGCGCGACGGATGTCCTTGAGCGCATCGAGTTCCTCATTCCCGAGGATTACGCGAAGCTTTCGGCTGACGGCGACTCGAATCAGATCATCCTCGCGGGCGACATCGGCCTTGCGAAGAAGGTGAAGACGCTGCTCGACATGCTCGATGTCCCGAGTTGGGACGACTACGCGACGGAGACCTTCCGTCTGCAGTACCAAGACGCGAATGCGATCAAGACGATCATTGATGAACTGTTTGCTGAAGATGGCTCCGCGGGCGGACGAACCACGGGCGCCCGAACGCAACAAAACCGTAATCAGCCGCAGCAGCAGCGCCAGCCTGGTGTTCCCGGCGTGCCGGGTACGGGTGGTGGCGGCGGCCTGATCGTCACGGTGCTTGAGTCGATGAACTCGATCACCGTTCGCGCGACGCCAACCGTACTTGCCGAAATCCGTCGGCTCGTCGCGAACGCGTGGGACCTTCCGCCAAACACCGCGGGCAGCATCTTCCGCATCTACGACCTCGATTACGCCGATCCTTCGAAGGTTCGCGATCTCTTGGGAACGTTGCTCGGTGGCGGTAGCAGCTCACGCAGTAACACGCAGAACCGCGCGTTCGCGGGCCGCCAAGTTCTTCAAGGTGGCGGCGGAATTGGCGATGGTTCCCCATCGGCTGCGGTTGAAGGCATCTTCTCGATCGAGGCGTACCCAGACTCGAACCGCCTCATCGTGATTTCGAAGACGCCAGAGAACTTCGATTGGCTTGATCGCTGGATCAAGGATCTCGATCAGCCGTTCACCTCGGGTCTTCCAGTCAACGTGCCGCTCAAGCATGCGAGCGCGGTTGAACTCAGCGAAATTCTCAACACGCTCCTTGCGCAAAGCGGCTCGGAGGGCGGCGGCCTTCGACTGCCTGATGAAGGCATTCAAGGTCTCGCCGACAGTTTCAACACTGGTGTTGGTGCCGCAAACGACGCATCGGTCTTCAATCAAGGCCAGTCGCAACAGGACAACCAACTCACGTTCCC
>JBJOHQ010000327.1:0-13079 GCA_046047595.1 Planctomycetota bacterium
GTGCCGTCAGGCCGAGCGGAAGCCGCTGCGACGGTGATCGGATTGCAAGGTCAATCCCGCACGCGAGAGTTCCTCTGAGAGGACGATGGCGAGTTCAAATCCCACAACTCCCAATGACCAGACAGGTCCGCGTGCAGGCCGCGCGTCGAAGTCCTCACCGACATCGATGGCTCAGACGGAAGGCAGTGATCCGAGCGGTGGTGGCTGGGAAGTTGGTGATGCTCACAGCGTGCAAAGAGAAGGGCCGCCCGACCGTCCAAATGAAGTGATGGGTGAAGTGCCGGGCCGGTCAGACGCGAGTTCCCGGAGCGACCACGCAAGAAAGACGGTGGAAACCGTCGGATTCGATGAACGTCGGGACTCACCCCGTGTCGCGATATCGGCACAACTGGTTGTTGTTTGGCGCGATGCCGCGCAAATGGCGGAGACCCACAAGATTCTTGATTACGGCCTCGGTGGGTTTCGTCTGCGCGCGATGAGTTTCGTGCCGGTCGGTCGTATCGGCCGTGCGGTCCACATGCTGCCAGACCGAGTGGCGGTTGATCTTGATGTGGTTGTTGTTTGGTCGGTTGCGCGACCGGACTCAACTTGCGACTTCGGCGTTCGACTTCTTGAAGACGAGCGCTGGGTTGGTCGGAGCTGACGGCGTTGTCTTTGATCGGGCCCACTCGACCGCTGCTTGTTGCATGAGCCTGATTTCGTAAGCCGGCGACCGTTGCGAGAGACGCGGCTCGCGAGGACAATCGCGGCATGACGACTCGCTTTCACTCCGTCGTTCGCCCCGCTGTCTACTCCGCGATGGACTCCGCTCGGTTCTTCATCGTTTGCGTGGGTGCGTGCAGTGTTGCTGCGACGAGCAACGCACGCACGACGGAGATTTTTCCGAAGAACACGCTCGTAGTTCAGAGCTCGACGTCGCCTGACATCGATGCGCGTATCACGAAGGCACTGAAGCTCGCAGGTGAGAACCGACCTGAAATCGCGCGATTCCTTGCGAACTACGAGAAGTCTGGCGACGCGCAAAAGTTCGACGCTGCGCGTTGGCTCGTTGCCAACATGGATGGCCACGGATTCGCGCGCATCGAACTTTGCGACAAGGACAACAAGCCGCTCGGATTCGATGCGCTTGCATTTCCGAATCTAGGCGCAGCTCAGGCGCGACTCGATGAAATCGGCACAGCGCATCCCGATGCGGATTTCCGAAAGATCGCGTTTGAGTCGGATCTTGAACACGCGAGCGCAGACTTCTTGATCGCGCATCTTGAAGGCGCGTTTGACGCATGGCGTTCGCTGCCATGGGGTAAGTCCATTTCCTACGAAGCGTTCCGTGAGCACATTCTTCCGTATCGCGGAAGCAATGAGCCGCTCGATCTTTGGCGTGCGCCTGCGTCAAAACGCCTTGAAACGCTGGTGAATGAGCTTCGTACGTCGGGTGAAAAAGATGTGCGCGTGATCGGCGAACGAGTTCGAGATACTGTTCATCCCTGGGTTGCGTTCAGCGATCTCTACTACGTCCATCCAACAGATCAGAGCTACACCGAGATGATCGAGGAGAAGCGCGGTCGATGCGAAGACATCACGAACATGGTGTCGTTTGGCATGCGATCGGTGGCGACCATGTGTGCAAGCGATTACACGCCGTGGTGGGCGGCGAGCGACAACAATCACGCGTGGGAGGTGGTTCTTGATGAACAAGGCCGAGGCCGTGCAGGCCTCGCGGGTCGGGCCGCGAAGGTGTATCGCAAGACATTCGCACACCAAGAGTCGAGCCTTGGCGCGATCAAAAACGAGAACGAGATTGTTCCACGTTGGCTTTCGGGCACGCACTACATCGACGTGACGGCGCAGTACCAGCCAGTGAGTGCTGTCACCGTGCGCCTTGAGAAACCGCCGGAGGGACAGCGCTTCGCGTATCTCGCGGTTTTCAACGGAGGCGCGTGGCGACCAATTCACTGGGGTCACATCGTGGAAGCGCCGGGGATCGGAACAAACGCGGCGTTCGACGCACTCGGGCGGAACATCTGCTATCTGCCGATGTACCACGTCGATGGTGTGGATGTTCCAGCAAGCGCTCCGTTCATTCTTGATGCGGATGGAATTCCGCACACACTCAAGGCAAGCGAAGCCGCCGATGTCACGCTGATTGCCTCCACGACGAAACCCGACATCCAAGATCCGGATACGGGTCGGATCAAGGCGCGCACGATGGTGAAGCCCGACGCTGCGTACGAACTCTTCGTTTGGAAAGATGGTGGTTGGAAATCGATTGGCCGACGCGAAGACGGCGAGGAGACGCGGGCCTTCGAGGGCCTTGCACCCGATGGGCTTTATTGGCTCGTCGAAGATGGCTCACGCAAACTCGAACGCATTTTCACCGTTGAAGTTGGTGGGCAGGTCTTCTGGTGAACTCGCTCGCGTGCGATCAGTCGAAGTCACTCCGCGTGATCGTCAATGCTGACGACCTTGGTTTGCATCCGGCTGTTCGCCGTGCTGTTGAGGAGTGCGCTGCGCTTGGAACAGTGACAAGCGCGAGTGTGTTGGCGAACGGCCCAGATCTCGCAGCAATACGGCCAATTCGTGGTGTTTCGATGGGCGCGCATCTCAACGTACTGCGCGGGCAACCACTTTCGCCCATTCGCGAGGTGCAATCTCTCGTAGGCGCGGACGGCCTCTTTCTCGGTAGTTTTGCGCGTTTTTCGGCGCGCGCGCTGCGGGGTGCAATCCGACCAAATGAACTTCGATTGGAGTGGTCGCGACAGATTGCGAAACTCCAAGATCATGGACTCACACTCTCACATGTCGATGGGGAGAAGCACACACACTGTCTTCCTGGGCTCTTTGATGTGGCGTGTGAAGTCGCGCGTGACGCGGGAATTCGATGGGTTCGGAGAAGCGCTGAACTTCACGGGAACTTCGCGCTCGGAACGCCGTGGCTTCGGCGCGCGCTTCTGAATGCGTGGTGTGCGCGAATTCAGCCCTGCGAGGGAGTTCGTTGCGCTGATGCGGTTTGGGGCATTGCTGAGCAAGGAGCGCGTTTCTCAAGCGATGCCTGTGCGCGGGCACTGCATGGAGTCGGCAACGAAATCGTCGAGATCGTTTGTCATCCCGGTCGCGCGCATCGCGGCGATCCCGCGCTGCCCGACGGCTTCGGTAGGATGCGCGTCGCGGCGCTTTGGGAACCCGAGCTCCGCAGTCTGCTCGAAGATCCGTGGCATGAAATCGCGGCAAAGTACGAGTGGACGCTGACAGGGTTTGATCGTCTCGACTGAGTGCAAGCGAGCGATGGAACCGCGACATTCAGCCCGTACGCCGACCGAGGAAGCCGACACTCGAATGCACGCTGCGCAAGACGCCGACATCTCCATCTCTGTTGTTGCACCCGTGTACAACGAAGAGCTCTGCATTGAAGAGTTTCTTCGGCGTACCGATGCAGCGCTGCAAGCCTTGTCGCGTTCGTATGAGATCGTTGTGGTTTCCGATGGTTCGACCGATCGCACAGAGATGTTGTTGCGCGAAGGCGCGCGCCGGTATCCCGCGTTGCGGGCGGTTCTGCTCGCGCGGAATGTCGGCCAATGCAGCGCGTTGTATGCGGGAATTCAGGCAAGCCGCGGCAAGATCGTGATCGTCACCGACGGCGATTTGCAGCATCGACCAGAGGACATTCACCTGCTCGTCGAGCGACTTGAACAGGGCTATCAACTCGTGTCAGGTGCGCGCACGAATCGTTCAGAATCGAAAGTTCTGAAACTCATTCCAAGCAAGATTGCGAACTGGCTTCTTCGTCGCGTGACAGGTTGCGAGATCCGCGACATGGGTGGCTTCAAGGCACTGGATGGTGAGATGGCGCGATCACTGCGCTTGCGTCCGGGTCATCACCGCCTGTTGCCCGCGCTTGTCCATATGCGCGGTGGAGCGACGAGTGAACTCACGATCGAGTGCCAACCGCGGTTCGCGGGGAAGAGCCACTATGGCATCGGTCGCACGTTTGACGTGATTTTCGACATCCTGATGCTTGGCTTTCAATCGAGTTTCAAAGCGCGGCCGCTCTACTTGTTTGGCCGAATTGGCGTGATGCTTCTCCTTGTTGATTGCGTCGTCATGCCGTGGCTTCTTTGGGAGAAGTTTCGCGATGTGTTTGGAATGGGCGAATCGGTGCCGATGGGTACACGCCCGCCGTTTCTCATCGCGATCATGTTCTTCCTCGCGGCACTTTTCTTCCTCGCGATGGGCTTTGTGCTTGAACTCTTGAGTGATGCAAACAACGCGATTGGCGGAATCAAGCCCTATGTCGTTCGCGAAACTGTGACTGGAGAGCGCGAGAGGAACGAGTAGGACTCGTTCAAGTCGACTCCATACAGAGGAATTCGAGAGATGATGATGGTTCTCGCAGCACTTCCACTGACAACCGCTGTGATCGCAGCAGTCCCGCAAGATGCGGACGACCTCCGACGTGCGCTTGAAGAGATTGAGCGACTCAAGCAATCGAATGCGGCGTTGGCAGAAAAAGTCGGCGTGCTTGAGGAAAGGGTCGCCCAAGGAAACGATGCAACGTGGCTGACGGAGCAACGCGCGAATGAGATTCGCGGGATCGTGACTGATGTCCTCGCGGATGCAACCACGCGTACGAATCTCGCCGATGGTGGGACGGGTGGGTACGACGCGAAGAAGGGTTTCTATCTCGCGAGCGCCGATGGCAATTACACCCTGCAAATCAAGGGCGAAACGCAGTTCCGCTGGGCCTACGAATCGCGCGACATCGGAACAGCAACTGCGGCACAGGGATCACCATCATCTTCGACAAGCGATGATGTGTGGGGTTTTGAAGTGCGGCGTGCGCGTTTGACGTTCTTTGGCACAGTTGTTGATCCGTCGTGGTACTACGAAGTCAAACTTGGTTTCGCTCGTTCTGGTGGTGCGGGGATTCTCGAAGACGCATTTCTCGAAAAGCGCTTCGATGACGGCTTCAATCTTCGTGTTGGACAGTTCAAAACACCGTTCTTGCGCGAGTCCATCGATTCCGCCACCGGGCTCTTGGCTGTCGAACGATCCCTTGTGGACACGTTCTTCACCGCCGGTCGTGCACAAGGCTTGCGACTTGCATGGGAATCAGAAGTCGTGCGCGTTGAGGGCTTTTATGGCGGTGAACTTGCCGGGGCGGGAACCGCGCCGTACAGCATCGTGAATGGGTCGGCGACGGAATTGAACGCAGGTTCAGCGCTCGGCATCCCTGGCTCGCAGAACACGGGTTTCAACGCGGTGCAGACCGACTACGCGTTCATTGGACGCATTGAAGCGAAGACAGGCGGCGATTGGAAACAATTCAAAGATATGCAGAGTTACCGTGGTGAAGCAGCCGCCGCGCTCTTTGGTCTAGCGGGATACGTGCAACAAGTTGACCCAATCTCGGGAACCAACGGCGCCACTCCGGATGTGATGTGGAGCACGACCGCAGACATGCGCATTGACTTCGGCGGCTCGAGCATCTTCATCTATGGCGTTTATCGCGATGTGTCGCTGCAAGAAGCGCAGCCAACGCGCGGAGGCGGCGATGCGAACGATCTTCAGCAATGGGGCGCCGTCGCGCAGGGCGGTTACTTTGTGACCGAGGACATGGAAGCGTTTGTTCGCTACGAAGTTGGAAACAGTGATACGGATAAGTATCGCGCGCAAGCGGCTGTCGATGAAGCGGATGCGGAAGAACTCAGCATTCTCACCGTTGGTGCCAACTGGTGGCCCGCGGGCGTGAAGAACCGCATCAAGGTAAGCGGCGACTTCGGCTACGCATTCACGCCGATTGTTGACTTTGCAGCGAGCGGCGCCGATTGGTTGCCCGCGTATACCGAGGCCGACGGCGAAACACTTGGCGGCGAGTGGGTTGTTCGCACACAGTTGCAGTTCACGTTCTAAGGAAACCGAGAGTCGAGATGTATCGAGACGAATTCCCGACGTCACATCGCGCGCTGAAGACAGCTTCAAAAACAGCGATCGCCGCACTGATTGGGAGCGCACTTGCGACGCTTCCTGCCTGCGTGGCGCCATCTCGTGGCGCACCGCGGCGTGAGAAGGCTGTCACTGGCTCGACCGATTTCAGCCGAAGTGCTGCAGGCGAGAAGATCGGCTTTGACGAACTTGAAGAACTCACCAACGCCTACGCGGATCGCTATCGCACGCTGATGGAAGATGCGATTGCGGAGATCACAAAGAACAATCCTGATGCGCGCGCGCGCGCCACTGCGCAACGATTCCTCGTTGAGTCGACGACCAGCGCTTATGACATCGCGACGAACGGCGATCCGTTCTCTCAGGTGCTCGATCTCACCATCATGGTGACGCTCACAAGCCAGGTTTGGATTGACGACGATCGCGCGACACGTGAATTCGGAGCAGATCGCGCAGAGCCACTGATCGTGGCGCTTCGTCAAGCACGCGAAGAAATCTGGCGCATCGCCGGTCGCGTGTTCCTTCCCGATCAACTCGCAGCACTCGACTTCATGATTGCATCGTGGCGTCGAGAAAACCGCGGTGTGGAAGACACAAGCTTCGTTCGCTTTGACGACTTCGCGGAGCAGCGTGGTGAGTCGCTCATTCGTGATGTTGCTTCGGGCGGCGGTTTGTTTGAGCCGCTCAACAAGGCGATCGATGAATCGGTCGCGTATCGCAAACTCGGCGAACGCATCTTCTATCTCGCGAAACGTATGCCGACACTCGCGAACTGGCAGACGCAAGCTCTCGCGGATGAAGTGCTCGCGAAGGATGAAACCAAGCGCGCACTTGCGAATCTCGACGGTGTTTCAAAGTCGGTCGAGTCGCTCGGCGCGACCGTGACGAAACTTGCGGGCGACGTTCCGAAGTTGGTTGCCGATGAACGCACTGCGATCTTTGCGGAGATTGACCGACGCCAGAAAGACATCGACGCAGCATTGGGTCAAGTCACGGCGATCGCAGGAGAAGCTGCGAAGGCCGCTGCAGATGCGCGCGCCATCTCGGAAGGTGTTTCTCCGATTCTCTCAGACGCGCAGAAGACGTTGGAAGCAGCGCAGCCAACACTTGATGCCGTGCAGAAACTTGCAGAGACATCCGAGCGTTTGCTTGGAAAAGTGGCCGAGTTGAAAGGGCCGCCCACGCCACCTGATCCGAATGCGCCGCCTGCGAAGCCATTCGATATCGCGGACTATCACAAGATGCTCAGTGACGCGACCGTCACGCTCGGTGAGGCGAACAAGTTGCTTTCAAATGCTGATTCGCTTGCGGGTTCGAAGTCCATCAAGGGATTGATCGACGAAGTGACGCATGCGACGGAGCAGCGGATTGAGAGCCTTGAAGCGATGGTGATGCGCGTGGTTTATCTGATTGGTGGCATCGCGGCGGGCGTTGTCGTGCTGGCGTTTGCGCTGCTGTTTGCGTATCGCGCGACGGCAGCGCGCCCAGCTGGTAGCCAGCAAGGAGGTGTGAAGTGAACTCGAGTCTCGTACTCACATTGCTCAGTTTGTCATGCCTGCAAAGTGTTTCACCCCCTGCGGCACAGCAGGGTGAGGGCACCGAAACAGCGAAGCCTGCGGCGACATCAGACGCGACGAAGGACGTGGACGCGAGCCCGTATCCACGTTTCGTTGAAGACGTAGCCATCAAGGGCAATGTGCGATGTGTGGGCAGTTCGTCCGTCGGCCTCATTCTGAACACCGTTCGCGGCGGTTTTCGAGAAGCGCAGCCGGATATTGAGCTCTTCGTGGAGAGTTCTGGATCAAGCGCAGCACCAAAAGCGCTTGCATCAGGCGCTGCAGACCTTGCTCCTATGAGCCGCGCAATGCGCCCCGCAGAAATCGCAGAGATCGAGAAAGCCCGCGGGGCGAAGGTTGAATACGTAGACATTGCGGTGGATGCGATTGCCATTTGCGTCAATCGTGCGAATCCAATGACGCGCATTACGCTCAAAGATCTTGATCGTGTCTTTGGTCGCGAGCGTCGCCGTGGTGGCGGCCCAGCGATCGTGTGGGGCGACGTCGGTGTCCGAGACACAGAGCTCTCCTCGAAAAAGATCGAGCTCTACGGCATGGGGTCCGGAACAGGGTCAAACGGCATCGTTTCTGAGATTGTGCTTCAGAGCGGCCCGTTCCGAACAACAGTGAACGAGGAACCGGTTGCCTCGAGTGTGGTGCAAGCGATCGCGACGGATCCACAAGCAATCGGTTATTGCAGCGCCTATTTCGAGGCAGCCCGCGTGCGACAACTCGAAGTTGAGGCGCTCGATGGCTCTGGATTTGTCGCACCAACCGAAGCAGCGATTCGCTCAGGGAGTTATCCGCTCGCGCGTTCGATGCGTATCTACTTCGTCAATGATCCAAAGCGGCCGAATCCGGCGGCAATGCAGTTCTTGCGATTCCTCGTCTCGGAAGACGGGCAGGACATCATTGGCGGACTGGGACAGAAAGTACTCGCGCCTGAACACGCACACGTCCAGTTCGCAAAACTGAAGTGACGTGCATTGCGTTTCTGGTTTGCGTTTCTGTGCGCGAAGCAAATCTTCGCTTCGGTCAACGCATACCTTTCGATACAGTGCGTCGATGCGCACTGATCTCTACGCGCTCGCACGCGTCGCACTCGCACCGCTCGCAGTCAGCACTTCGCTTTGTTGGACACCGACGGCCGTCGCACAAAATGGCGATCGCGCGGGTGAGGAGCAACCCGAACTTCCAGCAGAGTGGCGCGTGCCCGCGTCGCCTGCGCTTGATGCAGCAGCAGAGCGCGCGACCTTCTCGATTGCTGACGGCTACGACATCGAGCTCGTCGCCGCAGAACCACTCGTTGAAGCGCCCGTTGCGTTTCGCTTTGCGCCCGATGGACGACTTTGGGTCGTCGAGATGCGCGGCTACATGCGCGACGCTGAAGGCGCGGGTGAAGATCAACCGCTCGGCCGCATCAAGGTGCTCGACGATGATGACGGTGACGGCCGCATGGATCGCGCGACGGTGTTTCTCGATGGCCTCGTGATGCCTCGCGGCATTGCTCCATGGCGTGACGGTTTGCTCGTCATCGAGCCGCCGCATCTCCTCTTCGTGCGCGATACCAACGGCGATGGTCGCGCGGACGAGTCGCGCGTTGTTGCGAGCGGCTTCGCTGGTCAGGGCAATCCCGAGCATGCGGGCAACGGACTGCTCTGGACTCTCGACAACACGTTCACCTGCTCGCAGCATCCGGTGCGCTTCGTCCCCGACGGCGAGACGCTGCGCGAGGAGCGCGTGTCGCCGCACGGGCAGTGGGGCATCTCTGAGGATGACGAGGGCCGACTCTACTACTCACCAAACTCGGATCCGCTCCTCGTCGATCTTGTTCCGAAGCAGTACGCCGCGCGCAACGTCTCGCAGAAGTCGTTTGATGGCGTTCCCGCGCGCGCCGCAGGCGACATGCGCGTCCATCCATCGCACCTGACGCCGGGCGTCAACCGCGGCTACCAGAAGGGCGTCCTCAAGGATGGCCGCCTCGCGAACTTCACCGGCGCGTGCAGTCCGCACGTCCACGAGGGCGTCGCGATGGGCGCGGACATGGACGGCTGCGCGCTCATCTGCGAGCCCGTTGGAAATCTCGTCCATCGATATCGACTCTCCGAGAAGGATGGTCGCATCGTTGCGACGCCCGCCGATGGCGATGCATCGTTCCTGACCTCGACCGACGAGCGCTTTCGCCCCGTCTTTGCGGCGGCCGGCCCTGATGGCGCGATCTACCTCGCCGACATGTACCGCGGCGTCGTGCAGCATCGCATGTTCATGACGACGTTCTTGCGAAAGCAAGTCGAAGAGCGTGGACTCGAACAACCGCTCGATGCGGGCCGCATTTGGCGCATCGTGCCAAAGGGCATGAAGCGCAACGCGCCTCGCGATCTTTCAAAGTTGTCACCAATCGAGCTCGTGGGACTCCTCGCAGATCGAGAGAAACTCGTGCGCACGTTGGCGCGTCAGCGCATCGTTGAACTTCCAACGGCAGCGCGCGATCAAGCACTCATCGCAGCGCTTGTCGAGCAGACATCGCCTATGCAGCCGAAAACCGTGCGACTTGAGGCGCTGTGGACACTCGCGGGTATTGGTGTGCTCGATGAGCCAATGATCGAACGATTCGCCACCGATGGCGATGTGACCACGCGCGTGCATGCGTTGCGCGCGGCGGAGCGCGTCGCAGACAGCGTGACGCTCGCGAGTCTGCTTGGGAACGCGATCGAGGATGAGTCGAGCGATGTCCGTGTGCAAGCCGTGCTCTCGTCTGGCGCACTTGATGCGCCGCTTCGTGGCGCGATTCTTGAATCGGCGTTGCGTCGTGATGTTGGTTCGCGTGCGATGCGCAGCGCGGTGCTCTCTGCGATTGTGGGCGCGGAAGGCGATCTCCTCAACGCGATTGTCGACGGGCGTGTTCTCACAGAATACGGTGTTGGACCGCGCGCGTTTGTCGCGGAATTCACCGACACGCTGCTTGACGATGGTTCAGGCACGCCTTCACCAACGACACTCGCACTCATCCTCTCTACAGCGTCTTCAGTCGCGGCGGATCGTCCGTGGCTCGCGAAGGCGATGCTCGAGCGTGTTGCTGCGCGCCAGCGACTTTCATCGAAAGAACCCGTGCAACTCGTGGCGTCGTGTGAACCTGAAGGTTGGTTCGCAATGCTTGCGAAGCAACCCGAGGAACTCGCACTCGCGACGCCTGTCGATCGCAATCTCTTCTGGCCAGGTCGCGAGGACGTCGCGTTTATCGCGCCGAAAATCAAGCGTGGTGCCGAGATGTCGTTCGCTGAGTTCGGCAAGCGGCTCTATTCGAACTGCATGAGTTGCCACCAAGCGAACGGGCGCGGACTTCCGCCGGTGTATCCGCCGCTTCGTTCCAGTGAGATCGTGCTTGGCGATGCCGAGACACTCGTCAAGATTGTGATGCACGGACTTGAAGGGAAGATCGAAGTCGATGGACAGGTTTACAACCAAGTGATGCCCGCGGCGCCGTTACGCACCGACGAGGAGATCGCCGCGGTGCTGACCTATGTGCGCAGCGCGTGGGGCAACTCGGCGTCGGCGGTTGAGCCTGCGCTCGTCGCGAAAGTGCGCGAGGAAACGAAGGGTCGTAATCGCGGCTTCACATCGCGCGAACTTGGCATCGAGGCGAAGTAGTGTGCTCGTGGTGAAGTGCTCGTGGTGAAGTGCTCGTGGTGACGTGCAGCGCGCGGTGCCGGGCGCGCTACTCGCGTGAGAGTTCAACAAACTCAACGCCTGACTCAGAGAGCAACTCGCGCGACTTCGCGAAGTTCGCTTCCCAATGTTCGTCGCCTTTGCCTGCGCGATAGGTGACGACGCGCACGATGCCAGACTGGATGATCGACAGCGTGCAGTGGACGCATGGCGCGAAGCTCGTGTAGATCGTCGAACCGACGGGAGTCACGCCGTTCCGCGCGCATTGAACGATCGCGTTCATCTCAGCGTGCACGATGAGGTCGTACTTCACGGGGCGCTCAAGGCGCTCGGGGCGATCTTCAATGCCGCGTGGAAGTCCATTGAATCCAGTCGCCATGATCTGGCGCGACGGACTCACGATCACCGCGCCGACGCCGCGCGACGGATCTTTCGACCATCGAGCGATGACGTCCGAGAGATCAAGAAATCGCCGGTCCCACTTGAGTGCGCGCGCTGGATCTTGCATGGCGCGAAATGTACGCGATTCAAACGCGGTGACGCTCATCGCCGCTTGAGGGGGGGTGCGACGTCGTTCACGATGCAGTGTGATGCGTCGCGACGAGTGCGTCGTGCTTGATGTGCGAACCCATGCGATCGCCGTTACGGGCACGCGCCCCAACCACTGAGCACAGCCGCGAGATCTTGTGCGTCGACAAAGCCGTCGCTGTTGGTGTCGGCGCGCGGATAGATGCCGCCGTCGGTCCCCCACACCGAGAGAAGGCCCGCGAGATCCGCGCCGTCGACAACGCCGTTGGCGACGACGTCGCCGGGGCAGACGATCTCAACCATAAAAATGTTGTCGAGATTGCAGCCACTGGCTTCGAAGCACACGTTGCAATCGTTGGGGGTATTGCCCGTCGACGATTGCGACTCAAATCGGAGCGGGTTTGTTCCCGTGGCTTCAAACTCCCAGTCGTACGTATTCCATGTGAATTTATTGCTGCCCGTATAGAGCCTCGTTTGTCCGCCGCAACTCACAGACAACAGATCAGAGAAGTCCAAGACTGCTTCGAAGACGAGGCGATATCGCCGCCCCGGTGTCAGTGATACAACTTGCTCAATCCATCCATTGTTGTTACAGCCACAGCAGACAGAACCTTGCAGCGAGATGTAGTAGATTCCGCCGGACGAGTTTGTTTCAGCGCAGTCGACTTCGCAGTCGTGGCGCATTCGATCCACTTGGTAGCCTAAGTTTGAACTCCAACTTGGGATGCTCCCAAGAAGAGATGAGTGACAGTCGGGTCCGATGGAACCCTGTGGCACCGACTCGAAGTCGCCCCCCGCGACCAAGTTGTCACCGGCCATGCACATCGAATTCACGGTCAGCGCCAACGAAAACGTCACTACTCGCATCACATCCACCTCTCGTATCCGTGCGGCCGGGACATCCGCCGCAGCGACGAGAGATGCGTGATGCGCGTGGACATGTACCCGCGTGAGTAAAAACACCGAAAGAAGAAGCACACACAGCCCGAGAACCGCGCGGTGCCGCGCCGCACTTCTCGCTCCGCGCGACGAATCGTTTCCCCCAGCATCGTCGCTACCGCGCATTGATCGGCGGCATTTGACCGCGGATGCAAAGAGAGCGGAGTCCGCGTCTTCTGACGGATTGCGCGCGCTTCGCGCTTCTCGCGCACTTCGCGCTTCTCGCGCACTTCGCGCTTCTCGCGCGAGTCGGACGGCATTCTCGTAGTTCGGGAGTTCTCCAAGGCTCATCGCGTACTCACCGCTGCACAAGCCGCTGGATCAGTTCGAGCTCGGTATCGATCGCGTCGTCCGCGACACCGTCGCGCGAAAGCAACTCGGCGAGCATCGACGCAAGACGCTTCGACACCGCGCGCACGATGTTCGCGCCGTTCGCGACCGAAACGCCCG
>JBJOHQ010000328.1:0-14323 GCA_046047595.1 Planctomycetota bacterium
TCGAGGTAGTCGGAGAGATTGACTTCGAAGCGCAGGCCGTGCTCGCGCACGACTTTGATCGCGCCGCGTGAATCGAAACGCTCGTACTGATCGCGGCCGCCGTCTTCCGCGCGCTGACGCCCGCGATACTTGATGTGCAAGCGCTCGCGCGGAATGTTGAGCCCTGCCAAGATCTCCGCCTCGGCATCGACGCGATAGTCGCGCTCCTTCTCGAGTGTGTCGTCCTTCGTCCGGTGGAAGAACCATGCGACAGCGTCGCCGGTCGTGACCGCGCCAGGTTCGCCTGCGGCCTTCTCACCCCACGCTTCGTCGCCGTACCAATCGACGATCATCGGGAACTCGGGAATGTCCTTCTCGTAGAGCCGAAAACAGGCGATCCCCTGCTTGCGCGCCCACTTGGCAACATGCCGCATGCGGTTGTCGAGTCGTTCACCGAGCATTGGGGTAGCGTAGCGAACCAATCGAATTCTGAGGGAAGGAGCATCAACCGCGACCGCATGCGTTCCATCGCCCATGCGACCGCGATCATCGTGAAAGATCGTTCGCGACATGACACCGAGCGATCACGGAGTTCCATTCAAAACCTTCAGATGTCATCGATCAAGATCGCGGCGAAGTTCGGGAACTCGCCATGTTGACCGGACAAGATAGTACGACTCTTCAACTCCGTTCAGCTCCCCAACGCGATGAAGATCAAATTGCCTCTCAACGATAGACGCTGTGGACTTTGCGATCGGAACGACGAATCGACCCGCTTGCGCGAAGTGATGAAGGAGTGAACGATCTTCAGCTTCGATCGTGACGCGCGCGCGAGGAACATGTCGCAAGAGCCACCGATCAATCCGTTCTCGGAGCGGGCTCGGGGCTGCAGGTAACGCGAGTTCACAATCCTCGATGGATTGTGGAAAGCCCTTTCGCAACTTCTGTGCAAGAACTTTCCTCGCACAAAACACAATCGCAGATCTCCCCTCGACAGAAGTCGCGAGGTCCTCACCTCGAAGTGAGACGGGCTCTCGATCGGTTACCAGAAGATCCAATCGGTGCGACTGAATCTCCTCTTCAAGGTGATCCGACCTCCACTCGCGACACTCAAGTTTCACTCCAAGCGCGATGTATGGGAGCAAGATGCGCCTCACCACTAGCTTGGGAACTGCATCGGCGGTCCCAACTCGGAGAGGAGTCGCATTGTTTGACCCACTGCGAATAGAAGCCTCAAGCGCTTCACAACTTCGTAACACACGACTCGCACCATCGTGAACACGCGAGCCGTGCGCTGTGAGTTGAAGTTTGCGCCCATGCCGCGCGAAAATGGCACCGCCAGTCGACTTTGCAAGTCTTGAGAGTCGCGCCGAGAGAGCAGGTTGCGAGATCCTGAGCGAGTCAGCCGCAGCCGAAACTGTGCCATGGCGGACTGTCTCAATAAGGGCCGCAAGATCGGGATGAAGCAGACTGAGAGTGGCGTTGCGTCGAATGGGCATTGGTATTTATCCAACGAATGCATTGATGTGAAAGCATCAATATAACTTTTTTGACTCGCTCATCCTACGAAATGGTCAACAGACCCTCGCGAACGGAGTAGAGTCGGACAAGTCATCCTCGCTCGCAGGCATAGGCGTTCGGAGCGCCTCCCCCGATGTGGCCCTTTCGTCGCTCGGGGGGCCTGCTTGTGGATGAACCAACCGCACGTACGTCACCACACGCATCTCCCGCCTCGCGCCGACTGCCAATGATGACGACGAGGAGGAAGAGTTCTCCACCCCCGCGAGAGCGCCGTCGAACTTCACGAGTTCGAAGAAGTTCGTCGCTCTTCATCGTCTGCACCTTTTCGCACAACCCCCAGCTCTCGACGGCCACATCACCCGCCAAAGCATCCCACTTCGGAACAGTTTCACCTCGCACCTTCGCCATCGATCGATCGCAGAAAGCGAGAGGAGGTAGCCACAATGGATTTCACCGCACCCCATCGATACGAAGCTATCACGGCATCCAACATCCAACGCCACCCACTCTGGCTACGGCTCGAGTCAGAGCAGCGACACGCCATTGAAGTCGTGTCGGAGGTGCTTCCGTTCAAAGCAAATAACCACGTCGTCGACAGTTTGATTGACTGGTCTCGTGTCCCTCAAGATCCCATCTTTCAGCTCACTTTTCCGCAGCGGGAAATGCTCGAGCCTGAGGCGTTCGCCGCAATCGAACGCGCCAAGCGCGGCGGTGATCGGGCTCGCTTGAAGGCCATCGTCGATGCAGTGCGTGAAACACTCAACCCACATCCTGCCGGACAGATGACGATGAATGTGCCAACGATCAATGGCACTGTGCTTCACGGCGCTCAACACAAATACCGCGAGACACTGCTGTTCTTCCCGGCAGCTGGTCAAACTTGCCACGCATACTGCACGTTTTGCTTCCGTTGGCCGCAATTCGTGGGAACGGAAGGTTGGAAATTCTCAGCGAAGGATCATGAACTCCTGGTTGAGTATCTCGCCGCACACTCGGAGATTAGCGACCTCCTTCTCACCGGCGGCGACCCGATGATCATGCGCACGTCAGTGCTCGAACGTTACATCAAGCCGATCATCGAGGACCCACGACTCGCACACGTCCAGACAATTCGAATTGGCACCAAAGCACTTGCCTACTGGCCACAACGATTTACAAGTGATGAAGATGCTGATGCGCTGCTTCAACTGTTTGAGCGTGTCGTCGCCTCGGGCCGCACATTGGCATTTCAGGCACACGTATCGCACCCAGTTGAGTTTGTCCCCCAAGTCGCTCAGCACGCGATTCGACGTATTCGGTCGACCGGTGCAATCATCCGAATGCAAAGTCCGTGCATTCGCCACGTGAATGATGACCCTGAAATCTGGCGCCGCATGTGGAATGAGGGCGTACGACTCGGCTGCGTGCCCTACTACTTTTTCGTCGAGCGCGACACTGGAGCTCGTCGCTACTTCGACCTTCCACTGACGCGATGCAACGAGATCTTCCGAGACGCTTATGCGTCAGTATCAGGCCTTGCGAAGACGGTTCGCGGCCCGAGCATGTCTGCGACTCCCGGCAAGGTTCATATCCTCGGTCGGAGCACGATCGAAGACCAAGACGTGTTTATGCTTCAGTATCTGCAGTGTCGCCGCCCTGAACTTGTTCGTCGGCCGTTCTTCGCGAAGTTCGATCCCTCCGCCACATGGTTTGATCAACTTGTGCCTGCTCGTTCCGCTGATGAGATGTACTTCCCGCGGTATTGGCCACGACCATCCAAGTCCGAGACGTCGGTTCCTGAGTCGGTGACGGATGGCGGAATTCGTGTTCCGCTGAGAGTTGGAACAAGCGAATACTAAAACGGCGGTCGAAAGCCGCTACATCTCTTCGGCCATGAATCTGCCTGCCTCGGCGTCAGACGGAGCACGTGTGGCCTGCGACATCACGTAACCGTCGGAAGTTCGAAGCCCTTGCGGTACTCGCGCGTCACGCAGGTCTTCGTCGCCTCGTCGTGGGTTGAGCCGTCGGGATTCGTGAAGACGAGTCGCGACTTGTCCCAACCGAGTTCTTGTTGCGGAAAGCGCGCCGCGCGCGAGCAGAGAAGCCCCGCTTCAGCCATTTTCGCCGTCGCGGCAAACGGTGACTGCACGAAGCCGTCGGTCTTGCGGTTCGGCCCGCCAACGATCGCATCGACCCACGCGTGCCAGTGGTTGCGCGCCGTGACCTTGCCGAGGCCAGGCAACTTCTTGAAGTCGACGGGCTTGCCATCAATCCAAACCTCGACCGGACCTTCTGCGCCGCAGCAGATCACACCGCCCTCGCAGACGACGAGCGTGCCGATTCCGCCGAACTTTCCGGGCGGAAGCCCGAGCTCCGCGCGCGACGGCGCTTGCGCTTGATCCGCGTAATGCACGGTAAATCGATCATGCGCGAAGCAATTGCGATTCGGCTGCTTCGACACGTCGTAGACAAGCGTCGACCGCACGCCGCGCGCGTGGTAGAAGTCGCTTGGGTCAAGCGTGTTTGCAAGCACCGACTTCGGCGACGGCAGGTCGTACGCGAAGGTCAGGATGTCGAGAAGGTGCGTGCACCAGTCGCCGAGTTGGCCGGTGCCGTAGTCCCACGACGAGCGCCACTGCAGGCCAATGAGGCCCGGTCGGCACGGCGCATCAACCGCAGCGCCAAGCCACAGCGGCCAGTCGATGTTTGCGGGCGGCGTGATCGGATCCTTGAGCCCGCCGTACCAGAAGTACCCGTCGGTTCCTGCACCTGGGCCGCCGATCCACACATGCGCTTCGATCGCTTTCCCGAGCAACCCGCTCTTCATGATGTCGACGGCGTACTGGCGCGGCTCGGGGCCCATGCGCTGATTGCCAGTTTGCGTGATGAGCTTCGGCCGCGCTGCGATCGCTTGCTCAATCGCGACGACTTCGGAGAGTTGCTGTACAAGCGGCTTCTGGCCGTAGACGTGCTTGTTCGCGCGCAAAGCCCACAGGTCGATGAGCGCGTGGTTATGGTCGGGCGTGCAGACGACAACCGCATCGAACTTGTCGCCATGCTTGTCGAATGCTTCGCGGAAATCACGGCAAGTGAACGCTTCAGGGTGCTCTTTCGCCACCGACGCGAGCGCGTCGGAATCGACATCGCAAAGGCCCGTGAAGACGACGTCGGGGTGGTTCTTCAACTCGTTGCGATCCGCGGGCGCGATCGATCCGCCAACGCCAACTTGGAGAAGCTGGAGTTTGCCCAACTTCCCGCCGAAGGGCCGCCGTGCGCGCGGATCGGGAAGCGGACCGAACGGTGAAAGAGCGATCGGCGACGCACCAAACGCGGCGCTTCCGAGAAGCGCGGATGCGGCCACACCACCGACGGCGGTTGCCGCGGCGGTCCGAATCATGTCTCGACGAGTCAGCATGCGCGCACGCTACCGCAGGCGGCGCGAGCGCACAATGCGCAAAGACCAATTTCAAACGCGAGATGAACGGTCGAGAGTTGCGCGAGGACCGCCGCTTCCCCGCATCATTCCGCCGCGATCGGCGCGCGAGTGAAGAGCGTCTTTCGAGCCTTTGCTAGCTGAATCACCGCGACGCCGCCAAGCATGAGGCCTGCCGCGACAAACGTGCGCGCGCCAATCGGCTCACTCAACAACAGCCAGCCGAGCGCGATGGCAACGAGCGGATTGACGTACGCATAGGTCGCGACGCGTGCGGCGGGCTGATTGCGCAAAAGCCAGATGTAGGCCGTAAAACCACAGAGCGAGCCAAAGACAACGAGGTAGCCCCACCAAAGCCACGTGGTGAAATCAGGTGGCGATGTGCGCAACAGCGTCCACTCATCGTGCGAGATGAGTTCCTTCGGAACACTCGCCACGACAAGTACGGCGCCCCCCGCGAGCATCTGCATCCCGGTCGCGACAAGTGGCGAGTGCGCGCCGCCTGGGCGCTTCGACCAAACGCTTCCCATTGCCCAACCAAGCGTCGCAATCAACATCACAGAGATGCCGATGGTGGACACCGCATCAGCGGTTCCAAAATTCCCGACCTTCAGCACGATGACACCGGCAATGCCCATCGCAATACCGAGCCACACAACCGCGCTCGGTCGTTGATGCGTGCGATGCATCATCGAATCAAGACCAACGAGCCAAAGCGGCGTGATCGCCGTCATCAGCGCAACGAGCCCGGAATCAACCGTTTTCGTCGCGATCGCCACGCCGCCATTTCCGAGGAGCATCAAGCATGTTCCGACGATTGCCGCGCTGAGCCACGAACGCCCCGAGAAATCGCTGCGACGACATTCGCCACGCCACCACGTGAACGCGAGGAGCAGCGTTCCTGCCGTGAGAAATCGCGTGCCTGCAAGCACAAACGCACCATGTTGCGAAACCAACTTGATCGCGAGATAGGTGGAACCCCAAATGAGATACACCGCGCCGTATGCCAACGCAATGCGCGCGGCACTTGGCGAAGTCGACCCGGAACTCTCTGTTGTCTGCATGCGGCCTTCGTTCAAAACTAGCCCTGTACGCGCGCGGCGCTTTCAACTGCGAAGTACTTCGCTTCAGGGTGATGCACGACGATCGCGCTCGTCGATTGTTCGGGCACAATCTGCCAGTTCTCCGTGAGCACGCAACCAATGCGCTCTGGGCGAATCAAGCGGAACAACTTCTCTTGATCGCTCATGTCAGGACACGCGGGATAGCCAAAGCTGTAGCGAGAGCCGCGGTAATTCTGCGTGAAGAGTTTGCGGATTTCGGGACTGTCATCGTTGCCGATGCCGAGTTCAGCGCGCATGCGCTTGTGCCACATCTCCGCGAGCGCTTCGGCGCACTCGACGCCAAATCCGTGCAAGTAGAGGTACTCGGTGTATTCGTTCCGCTCGAAGAGTTGCTTCGCGCGATGGCTCGCTTCTGTGCCGACCGTCACGCACTGGAGGCCGAGCACATCCTTCTCGCCAGACTCGCGCGGACGGAAGAAATCGCTGATGCAGAGGCGTTCGCGACCGAGTTGCCGCGGGAATCGGAAGCGCTCGATTTCGCGCTCGGTTCCGGCGGCGAGATCCTTCGGATCGAAGACGACGAGATCGTCGCCCTCGCTCGCGACCGGGTAATAGCCGTAGACGACCTGCGGACGAAGAATCTTCTCATCCTTGCATTGACGGCAAAGTCGATCGAAGACAGGGCGAGCCTTTTCCTCGATGAAACGCTCGTATTCCGCTTCGCTCATGTCGCCCTTCTTGAAGCCCCATTGACCTCGGAAGAGTGCGACGAGATTGATATAGGGATAGACCTGTTCGAGCGGAATGTCCTCCACGAGACGGTCACCGAGGAACGGAGCCTTCGGCACAGGCAATGTTGTTGACACAGACGAACGCGCCGCAACTTCGCCACGTGGTTCCGCCGCACGAGCGCGCGCCACCTTCGAATCCACTTCTTCACGCTTCGCGAGGCGCGCATCGATTTCGGCATCGATCGTCGCGAGCGACTTCGACGCAAGCGCGTCGCACACCGCAAGTCCTTCAAACGCGTCGCGTCCGTAGTAAAGCGGGCCCTTGTAGATCGAGCGAAGATGGCTCTCTGCGTAGTGACGCGTGAGCGCAGCGCCGCCGAGAATGACGGGCACGTTCACCCCGAGTCGGTTCATCTCATGGAGATTCTCCTCCATGATCGCGACCGACTTCACGAGCAGGCCGCTCATGCCGATCGCATCAGCGCCGGTCTTCCGCCATGCGTCGAGAATCGCTTGCAGCGGTTGCTTGATGCCGATGTTGTGGATCTCGAATCCGTTGTTCGAGAGGATGATGTCGACAAGATTCTTGCCGATGTCGTGCACATCACCCGCCACGGTTGCAAGCACGATTTTCGCTTTCTTTCCCGCGCCCGCTTCGGCTTTCGGCATGTGCGGTTCGAGGAACGACACAGCCTTCTTCATCACGGCTGCAGATTGCAGCACGAACGGAAGTTGCATCTGTCCTGAACCGAAGAGTTCACCGACGGTCTTCATGCCACCGAGCAAGTGATCGTTGATGATCACAAGCGGCGGATACTTCTGCATCGCCTCCGCGAGACTCTTGTCGAGATCGCGATCTTCGCCGTCGATGATGTGCTGCGCGAGACGCTCCTCGATCGGCAGATCAGCGAGCGACTTCTTCACCGTGGTTTCTTCGACGCCATCTGGAAAGAGCGAAATGAAGTGGAGCAGCGGATCAAAGTTCTCCGGCTTTCCTTCAGGTCGCGTTGCGCCGCGCTTATCAAAGATGAGCCATTCCGCCGCTTCCCAATGTTCAGCGGCGATGCGATTGCGCGGCATGATCTTCGACGCGTGCACGATCGCGGCGGTCAGGCCGCGTTCGCGTGCGTGCTGGAGGAAGACGCTGTTCAACACCGCGCGGGCCGAAGGCTTCAAACCGAAAGAGATGTTCGAAAGACCGAGGATGATGCCGCACTTTGGAAAACGCTTCGAAATCGCGGCAATGCCGTCGAGCGTCTCGAGGCCGAGCCGACGATCGTCATCGTTGCCTGTCGCAATCGTGAAGGTGAGCGGATCAAAGAGGATGTCTTCTTCCGGCAGCCCCCACTTGCGCGTGTAGAGATCGTGGATGCGCGCTGCAATCTCAAGTTTGCGCGCGCAAGTCTTTGCCATGCCTGCTTGTTGATCTTCATCGATCGTGAGCGCGACGCACGCAGCGCCGTACTTCTTCAACAACGGACAAATCTTGTTGAGTCGCTCCTCGCCATCTTCCAAGTTGATGGAGTTGACGATGGCCTTGCCGCCGTGACGCTTGAGACCTTCCTCGATGACCGCAGGATCGGTCGAGTCGAACATAATGGGCGCGTTCACTTGGCGCACGTAGCGCGCCGCGACTTCGGCCATGTCCTTCGGACCGTTGCGGCCGACGAAGTCGACACACACGTCGAGTACTTGGCCGCCATCTTTGATTTCTTCGCGCGCCATCGACACGAGTCCGTCGAAGTCGCTTTCATCGAGGAGGCGCTTGAACTTGCGCGAGCCGTTGGCATTCGTGCGTTCCGCAACGATGAGGAACGAGTTCTCCTGCGCAAACTCCACGAATCCGTAGAGGCTCGAGCAGCCTGGCGCTTGCGGCACAATCGCGCGTCGCTGCGGCTTGCGCGCGATACCCATCGCATCGACGAGCGAGCGCAATTCGCGGATGTGGTCAGGCGTGGTGCCGCAGCAACCACCGACCGAATTCACCTTGTATTCCGCGAGGAATCGCTGCATCGCGTCGCGGAATGGCTTCGCGCCGAGCGGATACTCGGTGCGGCCATCGACGAGGATCGGAAGCCCCGCGTTCGGCAAGACGCTGATCGCGCGATCCCAGTTCTTCGCGATGTACGCAACGTGTTCCGCCATTTCGACGGGGCCAGTCGCGCAGTTCAATCCAAGCGAATGAATCGGGAACGGCTTGAGCGCGTTCACCACCGCGGCGATGTCGGAGCCGAGGAGCATCGTGCCCGTCGTCTCGATCGTCACGCTCGAGAAAATCGCGCGATCATCGGGCGTGAGGCCCGCTTCCTTCAGCGCGTCGATGCACGCGTTGATCGCGATTTTCTGCTGCAGCAGATCTTGCGACGTTTCGATCATGAAGCCGTCGATGCCGCCCGCGATGAGCCCGCGCGCCTGCTCGAAGTAACTCGCGTGCATCTCTTCCCACGAGACTTGTCCGAGTGAAACGAGCTTTGTGCCGGGACCCATCGAACCGATCGCAAAACGCGGTCGATCGGGAGTTTCGAACTTTGCCGCCGCGGCACGCGCGACTTCCGCTGCACGCTTGTTCAACTCGAAGGTCCAAGACGCGAGTTCCTCGTCGAACTCCCGACCAACGAGAATGTTCGCGCCGAAACTGTCGGTTTCAACGACGTCTGCGCCTGCGGCAAAGTAGTTCTCGTGAATCCGCTGAATGATGTCGGGACGGCTCTTGACGAGAATGTCCGTGCAGTTGTCGCGCCCGAGGTAATCGCTTGGCCGACAGTCGGCGCAGGCGTGGATCTGGGTGCCCATGCCTCCGTCAAAGACGAGGGTGCCGTTCTCAAGTGCCTTCAAGAGCGATCGCTGCATGGCGGGAGGATACGAACCTACCCCGCCCCCTTCAACCATTCATCCGGATGAACGGATGAATGATCGCATGAATGAACGCGTGCATGAACGAAGGACCGTCGGTCGGCCGTGAACAAAGGTTCACCACGGTCGATGACCACGCCCCATGACCACCACCGTGCACCCGAGGCAGCCGAAGTCCAAAATTCTGAGATCCGTAGGGAATGCGACTGAAGCAAGAAGCGTCGAGCGGCGCCCCGAATACCATCGCGGCCCCGTTTCGGGGGGTTCCGCCAAACTCCCACAACGGTGCGTCGAGACTGCATGAGAGCCTGATCGAACATTCGAGCCGTGCGAGCGACAGCAACGCGTATCTCGGGCAGCAGCCTCGCCCAACCAGCTCAGAAAACCAACGCTCCGCAAATCTATGCTTCGCTTCCTGATGCCTCGCACGTCACACGCACCGCTTGTCGCTGCTTCCTGCTTCTTCGCCCTCGCCATTGCGATGACTTCGGGCTGTGCCTCACCGACGAAGGCGGGCAAGAACACTGATCCCACCGCGATCGAGACGCACGGCGCGGAGCCAAACTCAACGTCGTCTTCCTCCGCATCCACTGCCACGTCCAACGCCGCACCAACGGCCGCAACCCCCGCACGCGCCGTCCGACCCGTCGAAACCTTCGATGCGGTCTGGACCACCGTGCGCGACAGCCACTTCGATAAGACGCTCAACGGCGTCGACTGGATCGCCGTGCGCGAAGAACTCCGCCCGCAGGCGATCAACGCCGCATCGCAAGATGAACTCCGCGCAGTGCTCCTCGACATGCTCTCGCGCCTCGGGCAGAGTCACTTCACGATTCTTCCCGGCGATGTCGCCGAAGCATCGCCAACCGTTCAAACGACGCGCGAACAAGTGCGCGCACCTGAAACAGAAATCGCGAGCGCAGCAGCCAGCGCACCGGCTGCAAGCACGACGACCACAACTTCGAGCTCTTCCGACACCAGTGACACAAGTACCAACGCGCCCACTGACGCAGAAGAACCTGCAGAAACCGCAGAACCCGCGCTGCGCGGCCCCGGCTACAGCGGCCTCGACATCGCTCTCGTCGAAGGCGAGACGACGGTTCTTCGCGTTGCGCCCGATTCACCCGCCGCGGCCGCAGGCATCATGCCAGGTTGGACCATCGTCGCGGTCGACGGTGCGCGACTCGCTGATCAACTGCGCGGGCTGCGCGAATCACTCGCGCGGGAGAGCGACACGAACTCGCCCCACACGCGACAACTCCGAACGGAGCTCGCGGTCGCGGGCGCGTCGTTTGCCGAAGGGGCCGCTGGAACAACCCGCTCGCTGACGTTCGAAACCGCCGACGGCGAACGCGACGTTTCGCTGACATTCGGCGCTCCGCCGCTCGGCGCGCAAGAGTTCGGCAATCTCCCGCCACTCCCGATCTCGGTTGGTTCGCGCGTGATCGAGATTCCTGCGCCAACAAAGCCAATCCGCATCGGTGTCATCGATTTCAACATTTGGCTCACCGGCGCGTCGGCCGCCATCGACCGCGCGGTTGATGCGTTGCGTTCGTGCGACGGCATCGTCATCGATCTCCGCGGAAATCCCGGCGGACTCGGCGCGATGTCGATGGGCGTCGCCGGCCACTTCCTCGCCGAACCAGCGAGCCTTGGCTCGATGATTGGTCGCGAGAACACGCTCGAATTCAAAGCAACGCCACGCAAAGTCTCCACTGCCGGAAAGCGTGTGCGCCCCTACTCGAAGCCGCTCGCGATCCTCGTCGACGCTCGCAGCGCAAGCACGAGTGAAGTGTTTGCAGGCGGCCTTCAAGATCTCGGCCGCGCGCGTGTATTCGGCGAAACGAGCGCTGGAATGGCGCTGCCAGCGCAAGCGATTGAATTGCCGAACGGCGACGTGCTGATGCACGCGGTCGCCGATTTCGTGACGAGCAAAGGAACACGCATGGAAGGTCGCGGCGTGATCCCCGATGAAGTCGCGGTGCCAACGCGCGCGGAACTTCTCGCAGGAAACGACGCCGCGCTTCTTGCAGCGACCAACTGGATCAGCAGCCGCACGCTCGCCACACGCGAAGCAGCGGGAGCTGCCTCGCCAGCTCCCGCTGCGGTCGAAGCCGCATCCGTTCCGACACTCGCGCCAGCAGCAGCACCCGACAATCGCGAATGAAACTTCGCTCGTACACCCGATCATCACGCTGAAGTCAACCAGGCAAATGACTAGGAAAACCATGAAGAACCGCATTCTCCGACTTTCCGCCCTGCTCGCCGCGAGCACGCTCTGCGCGCCGAGTTTCGCTGCAACGACACTGACCGCACAAGACGGTAAGAACGCTCCCGCCGCAGCGCCTGCGCAAGCCGCGCCTCAAGCGACGACACCCGCCACCGGGCCTGCGAAGGAAACGAAGCCATCGGCTGCGCCCGCCGTTGCGCTGCCGAAGGCCGCAGACCTCGTCGCAAAAGCCGCCGAGGCGGTCGGTGGTCGCGACGCATGGAGCAAGATCAAGTCCATCGAGACGACGGGCACGATGGAGATCCCCGCCGCGAACATCAAGGGATCAACGATCTCGCGCTCGATCGCGCCGAACTCGATGGTGGTCGTCGTGGATCTCCCTGGCTTCGGCAAGGTCCGCACAGGTTTCGATGGAAAGACCGCATGGTCCATCGATCCGACCTCTGGACCGCGACTCCTCGAAGGCGATGAGAAGGCGACGTTCATGCGCGAAGCCGCGATGATGAAGGACCTCGATCTCGCGTCGAATTGGGATGCGCTTGAAACTGTTGGCGAAGGCAAGTTTGGCAACTTCGACTGCTGGAAAGTCTCAGCAAAGCGCGGCGATGAAACCGCAACGCTCTGGTTCGAAAAGGAAACTGGTCTCCCGCGCGGCACTGAAATGGTGGTCAGCACTCAACTCGGGAAAATCCCGGTCGTGAGCACAATCGTCGAGTACAAGTCGTTTGCCGCGACCGACGTTCCGAACGTCAAGATCGGCTCGCGCACCGAGACGAAGCAGATGGGGCAGTTGATGGTCTCGACCGTTGAGAGCGTGACGATCAACTCCGTCGATCCGAAGACGGTCGAACTGCCTGTCGAAGTGAAGGCCCTGCTTGAGCCTGAGCCATCGGAAGATGACGAAGTTGAAAGCAAAGAAGCGGCCCCTGCAACACCAGCTGCACCTGCGACCCCTGCCGCGCCTGCAGCACCAACTGCACCTGCTGGCGCGCCGAAGAATTGATCTGATGGATGGCGACGCGAAAGAACGCGTCGCGTACCGCAACGCATTGCACACGACATCACGACATTTTGCTCCACTTCGGAGATGATTCCGTGGAAGAGTGCGCCGACCGACCGCGTCGATCGAGAGCCTCAAATACGAGCGCCTCAAATACGAGCGCCTCAAATACGAGGGCCTCAAATACGAGGGCCTCAAATACGAGGACCTCAAACACGAGCGCCTCAAACACGCACCCGGAGTCGAACATGTCGAACACGCGCCCTCCACATCAGACGTCACTTCACTCGCGCTGCACTGTTACGACTCGCACACTCTTCGACGCCACGACGCTTGTCGTGGCGTCGACCTTTTTCATCGCAGGCATCGTGTCACCGGACCGCGCTGACGCGGCGAGCGCGCACGCGATGGCTCTGAGTTCACAAGACGCGCTCCCCGCGGGTAGCGCACTCGTGCGCGCGGCGATGGATCGCATGGGCGGTGAAAACTGGCGGAAAATCAGCAGTTTCCAATCGGTTGCGACGGCAAAGAGCGCGATGGGCGAAGCCAAGATCGAATATCGCTTCGTCGCACCCGACGCGCGTTTACTCCTGCAAACGATGCCGAGCGCACCAACGGGCGCAAACGGAGTGGCGGCTCCTGCGCGAACGATGGAACTCGGTGTCGCGAACGGTCTCGCTTGGATGGGTGAGCCTGGTCAAGCCCGCGCGGTTGACCCGAAGATGGCGGAAGAACTCGCAGGTGGCGGCGATCTCCAAACACTCGTGCGATCGATCGAAGAGCGCTTCGAAGATTTTCAGACGACATCGCGCGAGTCCATCAACGGGCGCATCGTGTGGCGCATCACGATGACGCCGCGCACGACCGCGACACCCGACGCGCGCTGGACGCTCTTCATCGATGCTGCAACCGGACTCATCCACGGCTTCGACATTCCCGCACCGCCGAACGACATGCGAGCGAACGCTCCGACACCATCGGGGCAGTCCATTCGCCTCGACGATTGGAAGCCCGCGGAACTCGGGCCGGGGTGCACACTGCAGCGTTTGATTGCCTTCCGAACCGCAAACGTCAGCGCGGGTGGCATGGAGACAGAACTCGTCTACACGACCGTCGCCGTCGATACGCTCAAGCCAGACGCGATTCGCGCGCCGAGCGGCATTGAACCCCCCGCAACACCGCAGGCAACGCCGCCGGCAACAGCGCCCGCAACAGCCCCCGCGACTTCAGGCGCGCGCGACTGAGTCTGTCAGCCGCACGTTGATCCCATGCGAGCGATTGCGGGATCGAACACGCTCGACGAGCGACTAGACCTCAACCGCGTCTCGCGCACATTTTCGATTGTTGACTTTCCGCAAATAAACGCAACAACGGGGTGATCGCCTCGTCGGCAGCGCGCGAGCCACGGCTACACTCCGCGCCCATGTCGCCTTCGGCTTCCCCCACCTCTCGCGGCGCGCTCGCGGTGCGTCTCGATCACGTTGAAAAGCGCTTCGGCAGCGTGCACGCTGTCAAAGGTATTTCGCTTGAAAT
>JBJOHQ010000329.1:0-3400 GCA_046047595.1 Planctomycetota bacterium
GCGCGCGCTTCCATCTCGGCCGGAGTTCCGTCGAACACGATTGTTCCCTTGTTGATGACGACAGCGCGCGTGCACACGGCTTCGACCTCTTCGAGAATGTGCGTCGAAAGAACGACGGCGCGATCACCGCCGAGTTCCTTGATCAGTTCGCGCACTTCGAACTTCTGGTTCGGATCAAGGCCGTCGGTCGGTTCGTCGAGGATGAGAATGCCAGGGTCGTGGAGCAGCGCTTGTGCGAGGCCCGTGCGGCGCTTGTAGCCCTTCGAGAGCGTTTCGAATGCTTGTCGGCGCACGCCCTGCAAGTTCACGCGACCAATCGCGCGTTCGACGCGGTCCTTCGCGTCGCGGCCGCTGAATCCGCGCGCGGCGGCAATGAACGCGAGGAACTCTTCGACCGTCATGTCGGGATACGCGGGCGCGCCTTCAGGGAGATATCCAAACGTGCGCTTCGCCGCGATCGGATCTTCAGCGATATCGATTCCTTCGAGTTTCACGCGGCCGCCCGAAGGCTCGAGAAAGCCCGTGATCATGCGCATCGTGGTCGACTTACCAGCGCCGTTTGGCCCGAGGAATCCGAGCACTTGGCCCGCGGGCACTTCGAGGTCGATCCCGCGCACGGCATGAATGTGACCGAAACGCTTCTCGAGTTTCACAGCCTCGATGCGTGGAGCTTTTCTAACCGTGTGACTCGCCATAAATCTCGTCTCCATCGACCGCCAGACGAAACGCGGGAACTCGCCCGCGATCCTTTCACCGAAGTCCGCAACGTGGGGGCGATGCTACCTTCTGCGAACGCGTTCGGTTGCGGATGACGGTGTGTGATCCGTTCGCGCCCGCATCACGCGGGGGCTGCTGCATCGATCAACGACCATCGCGATGGAACGCATCAGCGCGCGAATGGCCGCCAAAGTCCGCGCGCACCGACGATCCAACCAAGGAAACCGATCGCGACGAGCACGAGAAGCGGCACGATTTGCTCACCAGCAGGCGTATCGCGCCAGAACGGTCCTTCGATCGCAGCGACCGCCCAACGGAACGGACTGCCGTAACTCAGCGTGCGCAGGAACGGCGGCATGAAGAAGAGCGGAATCGTGCCGCCGCCAATCAAGGCGAGGATCAGGATCGCGCCGCGGCCTGCTCCGTTGGCTTCTGCTTCGGTACGACAGAACGCGGCGAGTGCCATCGCGAGGCCAGCAAACGCGAACGACGACGCGAACGCGGCGACGAGAAGCATCGCGGGCTGCGCGACGCGCGAACCGAAGAAGGTGATCGCGACAGCAAACACGAGCGCCTGCACGAGCAGTCCCGTGACGAGGCATGCGATCGCTTTCCCTGAGATCAAGTGAAACGCGGTGATCGGCGCGAGGCGCAAACGATCGAGTGTGCCGCGTGCGCGCTCGGTGACGAGGCTCGATGCAAACGCGCCGAAACATCCAGCGAGACCCCACACGATGCCCTGTGGAATGGAGACATCAAACGATGCACGCGGTCGCCCCGCGCGCGGCGCGAGTTCTTCGACCTTCACGCGAATGGGCGTGAAATCTGCAGTGTTTCCCGCAGCGTCGTTCGTACTGCCATCGCCGCCGCTCGCATCGGCACTCGCGTCTTCGTTGCCGATCGATGATGTGAAACTCTCCGCCGCGGTGATCATGCCCGCGCCTAAGAGTTTCTGTGTTGGTGACATGCCACGCGCGCCGGCGATCGAACTGCGTGCAGCGCTGAACGCGCGCGACATCTCCGCGGGATTTGCGAAGAGCTTTGGAAACTGTCGAAACGCGAGCTCGTTGAGTTTGCCTTGAATGAGGCCAGCCTCTGCGCGTCGTGAAGGATCAACGACGGCATCGATCGCAATGCCTTGTCCCGAAAAGAGCCCCTCGAGGCCGGAATCAAGCGATTTCGGCAGGATTACGGCCGCTGTCACTTTGCCTGCGCGCACCGCGTCGGCAGCGGCTTCGCGCGTTGGGAAGGCTGTTGTTTCGAACGCGGTGTCGTTCTCAAGATCTGCTTCGAGTCCGCGCGCAAGCACGGAATCGCTCTCGCGTACGACGGCGAGTTCGAGTTTGCTTCCGCCGCCGCTTCCACCGCCAAAGACAAATCCAAAGAGCACCGCGATGATGACAGGAAAGGCGAAGGTGAAGAAGACTTCGCCCTTGTCACGAAGGAGCAAGCGCAAGTCTTTGCGAGCAATGGCGAAAATCGCCTTCATTCGCGCAGGCTCCTTCCGGTGAGCGAGAGGAAAACGGTTTCGAGGTCGGGCCGTTCGATGCGCAGGCCCGTGACCTCGCGACCGACTTCGCCAGATTCACGCTCGGCACTCGCGCGGGCAAACTGCCGCGCAACTTCGGCAACAGGATCGGCAGTGAGAATGCGCTCTTCGGCGCCGTCGCGTTCGATGGTCACCGCCGATTGTCCGCCGTGTCGCGCGACGAGTTCGGCGACGGTGCCAACATCGAGCATGCGACCGTGATCGACGATGCCCACGCGGTCACAGACTTTCGCGGCTTCTTCCATGTAATGCGTGGTGTAGAGAACGGTTTTGCCCTCTCCTGCGAGGCGCCGCACGAGTTCGAGGATGCGGTTGCGCGACTGCGGGTCAACGCCTGCCGTTGGTTCGTCGAGCAACACGAGTTTCGGATCGTGGACGAGCGCTGCGGCGAGATTGAGGCGACGCTTCATGCCGCCAGAAAATGTCGCGACGCGATCGTTTGCGCGGGCATCGAGTTCAACAAGCGCAAGCAGTTCATCGACGCGCACACGCGCGTTCGCAACGCCGTAAAGATCAGCAAAGAAGCGCAGATTTTCGCGCGCCGTGAGTTCGGCGTAGAGCGTGATTTCTTGTGGTGCCAGGCCGAGATGCATGCGCACCTTCGGATCTGAGGGCGAACCCATGCCAAGAAGATCGACACTGCCTGCGTCGGGCGCGAGCAGACCGGTCGCGATCGCGATCGTCGTCGATTTGCCTGCACCGTTCGGGCCGAGTAACCCGAAAACTTCCCCAGTGCGCACTTCAAGAGACAGGCCATCGACAGCGATGGTTGAACCGAAGCGGCGGCGGATGTCGCGGAGAGAAAGCACGGGTCGCGAAGGGTAATGGACGTACGCAAAGTGTGCGCGGCTTTGCTGCGATGTCAGGGCTACTTTGCGAGGTCGTCGCCACTTTCACTTCCTGTGTCACTCTCGCAACAGCCTTGATTGAGCCGAGTTTCCGCCTCTTCGAGCATGTTGGCGAGAACATCAACCGCGCCGCGCTTCTCGAGAAACTCCGCGAAGTGCTTGAGCGCGAGTGGATTCGCGAGGCTCGACGCGATCGGTGTCATGAAGTGGATCGCTGCGCTTCCGAGAGTTTGCAGTGGTCGCGACATTTCGAGGAACGCGACGGCAGTCGACGTCATGCGACGTC
>JBJOHQ010000330.1:0-6869 GCA_046047595.1 Planctomycetota bacterium
GCGACAGCGCGATCGAAACGCTGGCGTGATGGATCGAACGCGTGCACCACGTCGCGAACCGCCTGCGCGATTGATCGGGCGAGCGAACGCAACTCGTCGGTCGGCAAGCGCTCCGGACCACCGTGGCAATACTGATCCGCACGCCCGAGCGCGATCACCAAACCACGCTCAACGAGAATCGCTCGTATGCGAAGCGCGGCGCGCAAGTCGGTTTCGATCTGGTCAATACGCGCGCGGTCCGGCCACTTTGGAAGTGCATCAATCGCGCGAGACGCGCGACGCAATAGGAAGTGCATCGCCGCGGCTCGGGCTTCATCACGTTCGGCGGATGCCCGCGCGTCCTTGGGGAATCCTGCTTGGATGCGGCGCGCGGAAGCGATGGATGCAACGACATCGCCATCGACGAGCCCAAGCGGAGTCAACTTCCGCACGGCGGGCGCCGCTGGAATGGTCTCATCTGCGCCAGGAAGTTCGAACGTCGGCAATTCCACCCACGATGGCTGCACACCACGAAGGAGTTCCGCGCGACGACGGTCCACGAGAGTACGAACGAGCAACTCGCTCTTTCCGAGACGCCGCGCGATCTTCACGGGATCGATGCCGAGTCGCCACGCGCGTTCCGCAAGGCGCCCCGCTCGTTCACCGCCACTACGCCGCGGCGCGCGGCCAACACCAAGAACGCGAAGGAAGAGGAGACGTACGCCCTCGTGAGAGCGCCCGTAGCGCCCCGCGAGTTCCTTCGCCGCTAGGTTAAGAGTACGGCCTGAGGCGATGAGTGCACGGCCTTCTTCGATCATGCGCGCGCGCTCGATGTCGTCGAATCGTCGGAACGCACACGCTCGCGCGAACTCAGCGGGGTGCGAAACACGGAATGACTCGAGCGACGCGCGGTAGATCGCGACGCGAGGCTTTCCAGTCGTTCCACTGTCGAGAATCCAGTGCGCACACAGGCCATTGCGACGCCAGCGCTGCAGGGTCTTCGAAGCGACACCGATCTCGCGCGCGAGTTCTTCGGGGGTCGCTGCGCCGCCATGACGCTCAGAGCCGTCGAGCGCCAATTGCTCGGAGAGATCGAGCACAAGGGTCACGAGATCAGCCCGAAGGACAGTACCTGCGACGGGCGCTCCATCGGAACTGAGCGACGTTCCAACCACGCGCTCAAGCGTTGCGCCAAGGGCGTACATCGACCGAGGGTCAATCGATGGGATGATCGCTTCCGCAGCACGCATTTGCTGCTCGATGCGCTCACGAGAGAGGGACGCCAAACGCGCGGGAAGCGCTTCGACGGATGGGAGGGTGTAACTTGCCTTTCGCGGCATGTTGTGTTTCCCGATTCTCGCCTGATTCTCGCCTGATTCTCGCCTAACTCTCTTCCGACTCAGCCTTGCGGACGCGTCCGGAACGAGGCTTTCATACGCACCGAAACGCGTTGGATCCTTCAAAAACAACGGATCTCGCGGAGAACTTCTTCGCTTTTCGGACGCAATCGCCTGAGACACCAACTTCACGTTTCTTCAGAGCGGTCTTGCGCGATCTCCAGAGAGTTCCCAAGGTATCTCGGGGAGGCTCGCGGAAGTCGCGCGGGAGACTTGCGGGAACACCCGCGCAAAGAACTGTACCGAAAACCGACGACGGAACGCCCCGAGGACACGCGCGCCGACGGGAAACGAGCAATTCGTTCGACAAGTGCAAGCCCGCATTTCACAACGCAACGGCGAGCATCTTTCGTTCACGGTCCAACTCAGCCCGCGGCGGAATTCACGCGAAAGGTCGGACCACCGACGTCGAGGGATGCCCGTGCCGCGGCGAGAACTTCAATCGACGTCGCTCCGAGGCTCACCGTGCGTGGGACTCGAGGGTTGAGGCGCGTGAGGAACTCATGCACGATCACGCCCGATTGGGCCGCGAGCCTTGGCAAGTGATTCGGCGCATAGAGATCTCGGGAAACGAGTTCCACTTCACGGCCAATCCAATGATGCGGGTCGCCCGCGTAGAGCCCGGTCACATCGACGGAGATCTGATCCATGTTGACCGCGCCCACAACTGGCGCATGTACGAGCTTGCCATCCGGCGCAACGATGCCAACGAATTGTGTTCCTGCGCCAGCGTGTCGCGGCGCAGGCCATCCATCGGCATAACCGACGGGGACAAGCGCGATGGTCGAATCACGCTCTGCGGTCCAACGACCTCCATATCCAACACTCGCACCCGACGGAATCGTCTTCGCTTGTACGACGGAACTCGTCCAACGCACGACGCTTCGAAGATCTTGTCGACGAAGAACAGGCACATCAGCTTCGAGTTCATCGATGCCGTAGCCGAGCCACGCAAGCCCGAATCGCACCATCGAGCGGTGATACGCGGCGCTGCGCGCCATCGCGTAAGTGCTCGCGACGTGCTCGAGTACGCCTTCAGGAATGAAGCTTCGATGCGCGTCCATCACGCGCAGATACGCTTCATGTTGTGCACGCGTCCGCGCTTCGTCGAAACGCGAGTGCGTGAAATGCGCGTAAATCCCGCGGAGTTCGAGCGAGGAACTCGCATCGATGGCACGAAGAACGCGCCCCGCATCTTCGACACGAACGCCACCACGACTCATACCCACGTCGATCTCGACGTGCACAGGAAGCCGCGCGCCGAAGAGACGCGCAGACTTCTCAAGCGCATCCAAATTTGCTTCGTCATGAATCGTGACGTGCAGTTGACCGCTGAGGAGGAGGCGAAGAAGTTCGTCATCGCGATCGAACTCATGAACCGGCATCAGCACGAGTACTGGCACCGCTGCGTTCATCGCCGCGGATGTTTCGATTGCTTGTCGCAGCGAGTAGACCGCGAGCATCTCAGCACCCGCAGTGACCAAGCGACGCGCGACGCGCCCGACACCCAGTCCGTACGCATCTGCTTTCACGATCGGACACAGCGCACAGGATCCACCGACCGCACGACGAATCGCGGCCATGTTGTGATCGATGGCCGAGAGGTCGATGTCGATGGCGCTCGTATCTTGCATGGCGTCATGCCCCGCGTTTGCTGCGCTTCGCCGTGATGCGCTGCCGTTTCGTGCCGTTCGCGGTCGTTTGCAGCGACAACGCGGACGGTCGGTGATCACAGTCTTCCTGACTGCGATGGTCCGTAAGTGCATTTGTATCGACTTCCGAAAGGCTCTACCATCACCCCCTACGAAACAATCAGGCCGACGCCCGATGCGCCGCGCAGAGAGACCTGGATTCGTCACTTTTTCCGTGACGAAGAAACAAAGCGCCCTTGTGGCGACGCGTTTCACTCCAGTCAACGGACCCCACATGGATCAAGCTTCCCCCGACACGTTCGACCTTTCCAAAACCTTCGCTGACCTCGGGCTCAAGCCCGCGGTGCTCGAAGGTCTCACCCAACGGGGCTTCAAGCACCCGACCAAGATCCAGGCCGCCCTCATTCCGGTGGCACTCACGGGGAAGGACGTCCTCGGTCAAGCGAAGACCGGTACAGGCAAGACAGCAGCCTTTGGTCTGCCGCTTCTCCAGATGCTCGACACTGAGGCTGCGTTTGGCGCGCTCGTCCTCGTTCCGACCCGCGAACTTGCCATCCAAGTCGCGAAGGAATTGCAGGAGCTCGGCGCGTTCGCGAAGGTGCAAACGGTTGCCGTGTACGGCGGCCAGCCAATCGACAAGCAGATCCCGCAGTTGAAGAAGGGCCCGCCGATCATCGTCGGTACCCCTGGACGCGTGATGGATCTCGCGGAACGCGGGATTCTTCCGTTCGAACATTTCCGCTTCGCGATCCTCGACGAAGTCGACCGCATGCTCGACATCGGCTTCCGCGACGACATTCGCAAGATCCTCGGCAAACTTCGAAAGACGCCGCAAACGATGTTCGTTTCGGCCACGATTTCGCCGGAAATCGAGAAGCTCGCGCGCAGTTACATGAAGGATCCCGAGAAGATCGTGACCTTCGAGAAGAGCCTCACGGTCGCGCAGGTGAAGCAGAGTTACTTCACGGTCGAACGCTGGGATAAGAAGCGTCTTCTCCTCCACTTGCTGAAGAAGGAAACCCCGCATTTGACCGTGGTTTTCTGCCGCACGAAGCGCGCGGTCGATGATGTGACCGAGTTCCTCGGCCGCAACAAGATCGACGCGCACGCGATGCACGGCGACATGTATCAAAAGAAGCGCGACAAGGTCATGGACAAGTTGCGCGAGGGCGATCTTTCGGTGTTGGTTGCGAGCGATCTCGCCGCACGCGGCCTCGACGTCGATGACATCACGCACGTCGTCAATTACGACATGCCTGAGGATCCTGAGGTCTACATCCACCGGATCGGCCGCACTGCGCGCGCGGGCCGAAGCGGCGTGGCGTGGAGCTTTGTCTCGCCCGATCAAGGCGAACTCCTCACCAACATCGAGATGCTTGCGAACGTCGAGATTCCCGTGACGGAATACGACGACTTCAAGCCTGGCCCGATCCCCGCCGACGTCGCCGCGATGCGCGAGTATGAAGCGAAGCGCAAGGAAGACGCGCAGGTCGCGCGCAATCGCCACGCGGGGCCGGAGATTCCGGTGGTTGCCGAACAGGTTGACTCGAACTTGTTCCCTGACGGCATCGTGCCGACGGCGCTTCCGGGTCGTCGACTCGGCGGACGCGCGGCCACGCGCCGACGTTGATCGAGCGCCAATCGTTTCGCTGAAAGCTTCACCAAGCGCCCGCCAACCGTTCCGAATATGCCGAAGCCGTGCACTGATTTCATTCGCATGCATCCCGAGGTTGCCGACGCGCTTGCGTCTGGCCGCCCCGTGGTTGCGCTCGAAACAGCCGCGGTGACGCACGGTCTTCCCCGCGAGGAATTGGCGCGTTTCCCGCAGTTTTTCGACGGCGTTCATGCCTCCGTGCGCGATGCGTTTCGCGGTCGGCCCGCGAACGCTGCGCTCGGGCGCGCGCTCGCGGCGGCTGTGCGCTCGGAAGGCGCAGTCCCTGCAACGGTTGGCATGATCGAAGGCAAACTCGTGATCGGCCTCACCGATGACGAGGTCGATCAACTCGCGAGTATGCGCGAAGTCCGCAAGATTTCTTCGCGTGATGTCGCTGCTGCATGCGTCGATAGCGCGAGCGGCGGAACGACGGTTGCAGGAACTATTCTCGCGTGTCGCTTGGCGACTCCTGCACGGATTCGCGTGTTTGCGACAGGAGGCATCGGCGGCGTCCACCGCGGTTACGCGCTGCGGCCTGACATTTCTGCCGATCTCATGGAGATCCGCGATGGCGGCACCATGGTGGTGACCGCCGGCGCGAAGTCGATTCTCGATGTGCCTGCAACCGTCGAAATGCTCGACACGCTTGGCGTTGCGACCGTCGGTTACGGCACGGGGTACTTTCCGCTCTTTCTTTCTGCGGGAACTCCGGCGCTGCGGACAAGCGCGGAGGCGCGCGATGCGCAGGCCGCTGCATCGATATTCGCGGCACAGCAATCGATCGCGCCAGATCGCGGCATGCTGCTTTGCGTGCCGCCGCCTGCGTCCGACGCGCTTCCCACGGCGTTGATGGAGGCGGCGATCGCGACGGGGCTAGAGACATGCGCCCGCGAGGGTGTCAGTGGACCGGAAGTCACGCCAGTGCTTCTGTCCGCGGTTGCGAAGGCAACGAGCGGTACGAGCCTCGCGACGAATCTCGCGGTTCTCGTCCACAACGCGCTCGTTGGAGCTCGGGTTGCCCGAGCCATGATCAAGACATGATCAAGCCACGATCAAGTGATGATCGAGAACAACGCTTGACATCCGTCGGCGGCTCTGATTGACTACTCGGGTCAGCGACCGGAACCGCGTCGACCTACGCGGCCACCCTGACACCTACGACCAGTTGATAGATCGTTGATGCCGGAAGGGCGATTCGGAGACCGTTCTCTGTATCGGTCGCCAGAATCGGCTTCTGACTCGGTGACAGAATGCGTTTCGACGTCTCGCCCAAGCGAGTTACGACGCGCCCAACCCACCTCGCGCATCACCCTTCTGCTGGCTTCCTCGTCGAGGCGCTTCGAGCATGTGCTCGTCCGCTCGCCGAACCTTCGCGCCTTTCCGAATCGGCCCCCTGCTGACTGAAAGATCCCCGCGCGGAGTCTCTCCCTCTTCGGAGTTGTCGCTCGCGACACGCTCCGCATACGAGCATGACAGCGCTCGTCACTCCTACGGCCCGTCTCTTATGCCCGCCAAAGCCCGTCCCGAGAATGAACCTGTGAAGAAGTCCACCGCAAAGAGCCCTACCGCGAAGGCGACCACGAAAGTTGCCTCAATAGCGACAAAGGCAACGAAAGCGACGAAGGCCGCGCCGAAGGACACTCCAAAGGAGACGCGAAGGGCGACGAAAGACGCCGCAACAACGGTTGTCGCGAAGAAGGCGACCAAAGTGGCTGCGACGAAAGCCGCTGCGAAGGAATCGGCCGCAACGCCCGTCTCACCCAAGAAGAAGTCGGTGACGAAAGTAGCGACGAAAGCGGCGACGAAAGCAGTCACGAAAGAAGGAACGACGACGTCGAAGAAGGCGGCCTCGATTGAAGCCACTTTGAAGACGAAGGTGTCGACCAAGAAGACAGCATCTGCGAAGGCACCGACTGCGGATGCGGCTTCCACAAAGCCGGCCACGAAGAAGACGACGAAGAAGACGACCAGTACGAAGTCCTCTTCCAAGAAGATTTCCGCAGCCTCTGTCGCGACCGAGACGCCCGCGGCACCCGTCGCTGCTCCGGCCGCACCACAGCGCAGCGCAGAAGCACCGCGCAGCGCAGAAACGCCGCGCAGTGTGGAAACGCCGCGCAGCGAAACTCCACGAACCAACGAAGCGCGAACCGACCATCGTTTCGCTGATCGCAACCCTGATCGCAACGC
>JBJOHQ010000331.1:0-6390 GCA_046047595.1 Planctomycetota bacterium
CGAATCGCGGACTCGATCGTTTCAAGGTCGCGCATTTCGCCGACGAGGATCACGTCCGGGTCGGAACGGAGCACGCGGCGGAGCGCTTCGGCGAAGGTCGGAACGTCCTTACCGACTTCACGCTGGTTGACGACCGACTTCTTGTGGTAGTGGTAATACTCGATCGGGTCTTCAATCGTCACGATGTGACGGTCGTAGAACTCGTTGATCCAGTTGACCATCGAGGCGAGTGTCGTCGACTTACCCGAACCGGTTGGACCAGTCACGAGGAAGAGGCCACGCGGACGGCGTGCGAGTTCTTCGACGATCTTCGGAAGGCCGATCTGCTCGAACGTGAGCAGCGTGTTCGGGATCAAACGAAGCACCATCGAGATGTCGCCGCGCTGCTTGAAGACCGACGCGCGGAAGCGCGCTGCATCGCCGAATGCGAAACCGTAGTCGGTACCGCCGTGCTCCGCGAGTTCCTGCTGATTCTTCTCCGGCGTGATCGACTTCATCAGCGCCATCGCGTCGTCGGAATCAACGACCTTCGTCGCAAGACTGCGCAACTTGCCGTGCAAGCGAATCGTCGGCGGGCGTCCCACGGAGATGTGAAGGTCGGAGGAGCCTTGCTTGACCATCGTGTCGAGCAGGCGGTCAATTTGCATCGCAGACATGTGTCGTTACCTCTCTTCCGGCGCGTTGCGCCGGCAATCTGTTGAAACCTGCTTTTGAAGCTTGAAAGTGCTTCACCCACTCAGCTGTGCGAAATCTCGCTCGGATCGAAACCTTCGATCTGCGCGAAGTTCGCAATCTCGGTCGCGGTCGTTTGACCCGCGAGAATCTTGATCTTGCCATCCTCGACGAGACTGCGCATGCCGCCGCGAACTGCGGCGTTGCGAAGCTTCGAAATGCTCGAACGATTGAACGCAAGATCGCGGATCTCCGAGTTCATCGTCATCAATTCGAAGAGAGCGCGACGACCGCGGTAACCAGTGCCGTTGCACGCAGCGCATCCGACGGGCTTCATCATGGTGCCGTTTGCGAGTTCTTCATCGGTCACACCGACGAGTCGCAGCACCTTGCGATCGGGCGCGTCATCTGGCTGCTTGCACTTCTCGCAGAGAATGCGGACGAGACGCTGGCCGAGCACGGCCTGAATCGAACTCGCGACAAGGAACGGCTTCACGCCCATGTCGATGAGACGCGTGATGGCGCTCGGCGCGTCGTTGGTGTGCAGGGTCGAGAAGACCATGTGGCCAGTGAGTGCCGCCTGAATCGCGATATCAGCAACTTCGCGATCGCGGATTTCGCCGACGAGAATGATGTTTGGCGCTTGACGCAGCATCGACTTCAGAATCGACGAGAACGTCAAGCCGATCGACTCGCGCACTTGGACTTGGTTGATGCCCTTGAACGCGTATTCAACGGGATCTTCCGCAGTGATGATCTTGCGATCGGGCGTATTGAGATCGTTGAGCGCGGAGTAGAGCGTGGTCGTCTTACCCGAACCGGTCGGGCCAGTCACGAGGAAGATGCCGTTCGGGCGACGGATGATGCGGTTGAAGATGTCGAGGTTGTCGCGCTGGAAGCCGAGCTTCTCAAGACCAAGTCGCGCACTGTCAGGACGCAGAATACGGAGGACGACGCTCTCGCCGTGCACCGCTGGGCACGCCGACACACGGAAGTCGACGACCGTGCCGTCGATCGTCATCTTGATGCGGCCGTCTTGCGGGATGCGGCGTTCCGAAATATTCACGCCCGCCATCAGCTTGAGACGCGCAAGCAGCGGGTTCTGCATCTTCTTCGGGATCCGATCGCGCTCAACGCAGACACCGTCGACGCGGTAGCGGAGCACCACGAAGTCCTTGCGCGGCTCCACGTGAATATCGCTTGCGCGCCCTTGCACGGCTTCCACGATGAAACGATCGACGAGTCGGACGATGCCGGATTCGTTGGCGCCACCATCTGAGTCGAGCGAACTGTCGCGCGAGGCGTCCCTCGAACTGTCGCGCGAAGAGTCCTTTGAACTATCGCGCGAACGATCAATCGAACTGGTAACAAGTTGCGAGTTGAGGTCGACACCGGCGGATCCGCCAGAGATGTACTCCGCGAGTTGTGTTCGTGTGGCGATGCCGCCAATGTCCGTCTTACCCGCGGTGATGCCGATGGTGTCGAGTGCATCGACGTCACTTGGATCGTGGACGAGCAGGAGCAGCGCATTGCGCTCCTTGCGCATCGGAAGCATCGTGTACTTCTTCTGCAAGTCCGACTTCAGCAGGCTTCGATCAATCTTCGTCGCCGCTTCCGGCTTCATCAGATCGATGAACTCCACACCAAATTGTTCCGCAAGCGCTCGCGCAACTTGCTCTTCGGTGCAGACCCCCTGCTCGATCAGCACCTCGCCGACGCGCTTGCCGAAGTCCTTCGACTCAAGCACTGCCGCCACGATTTGGTCCTGTGTGGCAGAGCCCTGTTCGATCAGGATCTCACCGATCTTCTTCTTGCTTTTGCGTGCCAATTTCGCGTCTCCGAGGGAAGGCTCCCCAACGACAACCGGGGGAGTTTCGTAGTATCGCCCATCGCGCCCCCAACCGCAACCATCGGAACCGTCGATGCTTCGAACAACTTTTCAATTTTGGCCACGCTTGTGAGGCGGATCGCGATCGCCAATCGGTTTCGACGAAGCAACGGATGACCTCGTCGCCGACTCGATCGCCTCGATCGGATCGAGCGGATCGAGCGCCTCGAGCGGATCGAGCGCCACACGCACCTGTCAAGTCACTTCACCCGCATGCTTCCACGCGCACCATCGACCAATTCACCGATCGCACTCGTGACCGCTGGTCCGACCGAGGAGCCGATCGACGAGGTTCGCTTCCTCGGAAACCGCTCGTCCGGCCGGATGGGACTTGCGATTGCGGTTGCACTTGCCGAACTCGGCTGGAGGGTTCGCCTCGCGGTTGGGCCGATTCGTGTCGCGACACCGCACCATCGAAACATCGAGTTCTTGCCATTTCGAACCTCGCGTGATCTCGAGGCGTTGCTGCGCGCGGAACTGCCGCAGGCGGAGCTCGTCGTCATGGCAGCCGCCGTCGCTGACTATCGACCGACCGTGGTTTCGACGGGCAAGATGCGGCGCACCGCCGATGGACTCACGCTCGCGCTCGAGGGAGTCCCCGATCTCCTCGCGACCACGCGCGATGCGCGGCGAGCGGGAAGCCGCGTCTACGGCTTCGCGCTCGAACCTGCGGAACGATTACGCACATCGGCACTCGAGAAACTCGAGCGGAAAGACCTCGCGGGAATAGTTGCCAACCCGCTCGAAACGATGGATGCGCCGGACATCGACGGCACGCTGTTCTTGCGTGATGGACGCGTGCTCACACCAGGTTCGCGGCTCGCGAAAGATGCGTTTGCCCGTTGGCTCGCACAGTGCTTGGCCTCCGAGTGCAATTCCGCGAAGGTTTGAGTCGCGTTCGACCTGTTTCTCGGGACGGCTCACACGCGGCGCGAGATCCACTACATTCCGCGCCATGCACATCGGAATGATTGGTCTCGGGCGCATGGGCGCAAACATGGTTCGCCGTCTTCTCAAGGGAGGGCACACGGTTGTCGTGTTCGACGTGAACGCGAAGGCTGTGTCGGACCTCGCTTCGGAGGGCGCGACTGCGGCGACGAGCATCGCTGATCTCTGCGCGAAGCTCGCGGGGCTAAATGCGGGGCCACGCCACGTGTGGATGATGCTGCCCGTTGCGTTTGTCGATGGAACGATCGCCGAACTCACGCAGCATCTTTCGAAAGATGATTGCATCATCGACGGCGGCAACAGTTACTACATCGATGACGTGCGCCGCGCGACGGAACTCGCCGCGAAGGGCCTGCACTACGTCGACGTCGGAGTCTCTGGCGGTGTTTGGGGCCTTGAGCGCGGTTACTGCCAAATGATCGGCGGCGACCACGCTGCTGTTGCGCGACTCGACTCCGTGTTCAGCACACTCGCACCTGGCCTCGGAACGATCTCGCGGAACCCAGACGGCGCGAAACTCGGCACCGCGGAATCGGGTTACCTCCACTGCGGACCATCGGGCGCAGGCCACTTCGTCAAGATGGTGCACAACGGAATTGAGTACGGCCTGATGGCTGCCTACGCCGAAGGCCTTAACGTGCTCAAGCATGCGGATATCGGCAAGCACACCTACGAAAAGGATGCGGAAACGACGCCGCTCCGGAACCCTGAGCATTACCAGTACGAGTTTGACCTCGCGGCGATCACCGAACTTTGGCGTCGCGGCAGCGTCGTCGGCTCGTGGCTCCTCGACCTCACGGCTCAGGCCATGGCGAGCGACCCCAACCTTGAGAAGTTTGGCGGTCGCGTGAGCGATTCGGGCGAAGGACGATGGACGCTTGCGGCGGCAAACGACGAGGGCGTTCCGGTGCCAGTGCTCGCGGCCGCTCTCTTCGGGCGCTTTACCTCGCGCGGCAACGCAGACTTTATGAACAAGGTCATGAGCGCGCAGCGATTCGCCTTCGGTGGGCACCTCGAAAAACACTGAGAAGCACCGAAAAACACTGAAAGCTCTGAGAAGTGCCGCGAAGCGCTGAGAAGTGCCGCGAAGCGCTGAGAAGCGCTGAGAAGCACGGACGGCACCGAGAAGCCGCGCGCGCAGCGCTCGGTGAACGACTCGAACGCAAGCCGCCTGCGTCGGCGTGGTGTTTCGCGTTGGGTAGGATGCACGCCCCACGGGCCCGTGGCGAAATCGGCAGACGCAGCGGACTTAAAATCTGCAGCCGCAAGGCGTGTGGGTTCAATTCCCACCGGGCCCATTCATTCTTGATTCGCGTGTTCGGTGGTCGCATCCGCGATCACTTCTGCGCGAACCCCGACCGCCACTTCACGTAAAGGTCTTCCTATGCGCATTACCCTCGCGATTCTTGTCAGTCTGATTTTGGTGGTCCCTGCCGCGGCGCTTGGGTTCTCGCGAGCGATTGCGCCGCCGACCCAAACACTGGGCAACGCGAGCGACAACACACAAGAAACGACGGGCGACTCGCCCGAAGAGAAAATCATGACCTCTGACGCTGCTTCTACCTCTTCGTCGACCACGCAGTACTCGCGTTCTGGCTACGACGTCACGCCGTACTCCCGCGAAAAGGTCGCGGAGCTCGCGAAGAAACTCTCGCCCGAGGCATACCGCATCACGCAGAACTCAGGCACCGAGCCCGCGTTTTGCGGCACGCTCCTCGACAACAAGAAAGAGGGCACCTACTGCTGCGTGGTCTGCGGCCTTCCGCTCTTCTCAAGCGCACACAAGTTCAACTCGGGCACGGGCTGGCCGAGCTTCTTCCAGCCATTCGATATCGCGCACGTTGCAGCGAAGGAAGACAACTCGCACGGCATGGAGCGCGTCGAAATCAATTGCGCGCGATGTGGCGCACACCTCGGCCACGTCTTTGACGACGGTCCGAAGCCAACGGGCCTGCGCTTCTGCTTGAACGGCGCTGCGCTTGTCTTCCACGACAAGGGCACGCCGCTGCCGCCCGAGTCGCAACCCGTCAAGACGGAAACCGCGTACTTCGCGGGCGGTTGCTTCTGGGGAATCGAGCACTACTTCCAACTCGCGCCCGGCGTGATCAGTGCCGAGAGTGGATACATGCAAGGTTCCACCGACAACCCAACCTACAAAGAGGTTTGCACGCAAGACGACGCGCCTGCGTCCTCGCGCCCCGCGGGCTACAAGGGCCATGCGGAGGCTGTGAAGGTTGTGTTCGACCCATCCAAGATCACCTACAACCAACTGCTCGAAGGCTTCTTCGAGATGCATGATCCGACGCAGTTGAATCGCCAAGGCCCCGACTACGGCACGCAGTACCGCTCGGGTATCTACACGGTCAATGCAGAGCAAGAGAAAGAGGCGAAGACGTACATCGCTGGCCTCGCGGCGAAGTCGCTCTTCAATGGCCGCAAGGTTGTCACGGAAATCGAGCCCGCGAAGACGTTCTTCCCCGCGGAGACTTACCACCAAGACTACTTGGAGAAGAACCCCACGCGCGGCTGCCACATCGGCAAGCCGTGGTGGTTGACGAAGAAGGCCCCGGCTTCGGCGGCCCCAGCGGCTTCAGACGCGGGTGCGACAACGCAACCAGTCCAACCGACCGAGCCGTCGAAGGAAGCGCACTAAACCGTGCGACGTCTGCGGAAAGGTCGTGTGACTCCGCTTCGGATCGCGCTGGCATTGGCGTTCGCGCTTGTCGCATGGCGCGGCTACGAACGCTTCGCCGACAATCCTGCAGTGCTTCCGGATCCCACCGATGCCTCGCGCGCCAACCGCGAGTACTTCGTCGGTTTCGCGATGGGTTCGCCCGTCACGATCAGGATCGACGCGGATGATTCGGCAAAGGCGAAGCTCG